>CALVTA010000029.1 GCA_944359735.1 uncultured Bacilli bacterium
ACGTTTTTTATATTTTGTTATTTATTTTGAATTTAAAAAGACTGTAATAAAATTATTTTATTTCATTACAGCCCCTTATCTTTTCTATAAAATTAATTACAAAGAGTTCATTCTAAAAATACTAAAAACTAATTAAAATATAAAATACTTAAATTCTACTATTTGTTTAACTCTTAAAAACATATGGATTAGAAGCACTACCATCACCACTATCTATCTTAACACTAGATTTTAGAAAAACAACAGGATGAATAGTATAACTAGTAGATCTAGCAATAACATGAAAGAGGTGACCAGAAGTATTCAAGCAAAACACACTGTTAGAACCGGATGTAAGAGGTATCATTGTCCATTGAACACTAGAATTATATAACCAATTATTATTTTTACAATCACTATAACTGCTATCCTTCCAATTATATAGTTCTTTATTTAAACAACTATTTCTATCTGTTATACTTCCTCCACTTGTCGCATATCCATAGTCACTTGGATAAATTAACCCTACTTTTCCTAGCCATGAAGTAGCATTACCACTATATACAGTTGTTCCTCTTTCATACGAATAAAAATGACTAGTTAAACCATTACTTATACCTACATAATTCCCTACTCCACCTAAATACCATACAGCATCTCCTATCATATTTTTTGTTGCTTCTTTTAATCCTGTTTCTGTAAAATCACAATTTGTCGTTGCATTACTGGCACCACTATAACAAGTTCCACTACCACTATTCCAATATAGGCTTCCTCCTACACTTTCTGCTTCATGTTCAGGATTTAATAGATAATTTAATCTTGCATCTGACCAATCGTTTTTACCGTGATCTGTCCCAGCTCCTGTAGTAGTATCCTTATTATCCCAAGAATAATTACCAATAGATTCATCTCTTATGATCTTTAGTCTTTCTTCCTTTTTGCCTGTTCCATCATCTACTGTAAATACGCCTATTATTCTCCATGTTTCATCATTAAATGTTACATAATTATTTGGATCTGCTCCTATATATCTATAATCTGTTAAGGCTTCTGTTTGCTCTGTTTCTGGATGAGAGAATGTCCACATTTCTTTCTGTTGCTCACTTGTCGCTGCAGTATAATCTAAATCCTCTGCATTTGCTTTAGCCACTAACACTTCTGAAGCTGTCTTAATTTCAGCTTGACTTGCTTCAACTCTTAACTTAGCTTTAAAAGTTTTTCCACTAGCTTCTTCAGTAGTAGCATCATAATCCAACCATATTTTCAATGTATAATTAACAGTTTCATCAGCAGCAACAGAACCAACTTCAAGTATTCTATTAGGATTAGCACCCATACTTTCTAAATCTTTTGCTTCCCCCACTACATTATTTCTAGTTAAACTATATCTAATAGCAGAATCAGGCATTCTAGTTTCACCAGAATCTAAAGCTATATCATCCAAATATATTGTATAATCTGTATCAATTTTCCCCTCATTAACCAAACTAAAATTAAATCCACTCAAAGCCATTCCCTCAGAATCTTCTATAGGAATTTGTTTTTCTAAAGTCAACTCATTAGCTTCCTCTAATCTTAATCCTAAAGTTCCTGCTCTAATGACATATTCCTTATCACCATACAATGTTGTAGTAAGATACGCAAAAGCTATACCTATTAATAATAATAGAATTATAGATACACTTATTATTATCTTTTTCTTATTTTTCTTTATAGCATCCTTCATCCATAAACACCTCGTATTTTCTATATAAATGATAACATAAACTGTATAAATGAGTCAATCAAAAAAAGATTAATATCTTTCTTGATATTAATCATACTTATACTATTTAACAGAATTTGTAGAGTTTATTTGACTCATTACTTCATCTGCAAAATTTTCCTCTTTTTTCTCTATACCTTCACCAACAGCATAACGAATCATTGAAACAATAGAGCCATTATTATTTTTAACATAAGTACCAACATTAATATTAGAATCTTTTATAAATGCTTGTTCCTCTAAACAAATCTCTTTATAAAATTTATTCAATCTACCAGTAACCATTTTTTCTGCAATATCAGCAGGTTTACCCTCATTCATAACTTGTTCTTTAATAACTTTAGATTCATGATCTACCATTTCAGATGGCACTTGTTCTCTAGTAGCACAAACAGGAGCCATAGCTGCTACATGCATAGCAACATCTTTAGCAACTTCTTCTGTTGTATCAGATAAAACTACCAATGCACCAATTTTACCACCCATATGCAAATAACTACCAAATACTTCACTATCTTTTTTCTCTACGAATTCATGTCTTCTAAAAGATATTTTCTCTCCTATTTTAGCAGTTAAACTAACAATCTTATCTTCAATAGTATCTCCATTATCAGAAAATGCCAAAACTTCTTCATGAGTTTTCAAACTATTATCTACAATTATTTCAGCTAAATAATCAACAAATTTAGTAAACTCTTCATTCTTAGCTACAAAATCAGTTTCAGAATTAACTTCTAATATAACTGCCTTATTATCTTTAACTTCTACTTTACAAAGACCTTCAGCAGCAATTCTACTTTCTTTTTTAGCAGCCTTACTAATACCTTTTTCTCTCAACCAATCAACTGCTTCACTCATATTACCATTACAAGCTTCTAAAGCTTTTTTACAATCAAGCATTCCTGCTCCAGTCTTATCTCTTAATTCCTTTACATCACTTGCTTTAAACATAATATCATTCCTTCCTAATTTTATATAAAAAGAGGAGAAGCCCCTCCTCCTTCCTATCTTATTTACTTAAAGCTTCAATAATCTCAGCCTTTTTAAGACCTGTTGTAAAAATATTTTTTTCTTTAGCTATTTCTTTAAGCTCAGCAACTGTCATTTTGTTATAATCAATATGTTCTTCTGCTTTTTCTTCTTGCTTAACTTCTTCTTTTATTTCTTTTTGAGCTTCTTTAACAACTTCTTGTTTAACTTCTCTTCTTACTTCCTTTTTAGAATCTTTTTTTTCCTTTTTAGTTTTATCTTCTTCACTAATATAATCAATTATTTCATTACCATTAACTTCCGCAATAGCATTAGTTAAAGCTCCAATAAGTAATTTAACACTTCTTACAGCATCATCATTACCAGGAATAACATAATCAACCATATCTGGATCACAATTAGTGTCAACAACACCAAATACAGGAATACCCAAAATTCTAGCTTCCTTAATAGCAATCTCTTCCTTCTTAGGATCAACTATAACTAAAGCTTGAGGAAGCTTTCTCATTTCTCTAATTCCTCTTAAATTCTTATTAAGTTTATCATATTCTTTTCTAAGACCAATAACTTCTTTTTTAGGTAATAAATCAAAAGTTCCATCATTCTCCATTTTTTCAATTTCTTCCATTCGTCTAACTCTTGATCTAATAGTTCTAAAATTAGTTAAGGTTCCCCCCAACCATCTTTCATTAACAAAATACATATTAGTTCTAGTAGCAGATTCTTCTGCAGCCTCTTGAGCTTGTTTTTTAGTTCCAACAAATAGAACTTTTCCACCAGCTTCAACTATTTTCTTTAAAGATTCATATGCTTTATCTAAACACTTAGATGTTTTTTGTAAATCTATAATATAAATATCATCTCTCGTTGTATAGATATATTCTCCCATCTTAGGATTCCATCTTCTTTTTTGATGTCCAAAATGAACACCTGCCTCTAACAAATAATTCATTGATACTACGCTCATATTTTTATCTCCTTTTCGTTTCTATTTCATCTATTTTGTTCTAAAAATCACCACTGTTATTTACATTTATTAAAAACATTTAACAGCACTAGGTAATTAAATTCCAAAATATGCTTATTTATTTAATAACTCTATAATTTCGCCTTTTTTAAGACCAGTAATAGAAATATTCTTTGCTTTAGCTATTTCTTTAAGCTCAGCAACTGTCATTTTACTATAGTCTTTAGTTTCAATTTTCTCTTCTTTTACAGTTTCTTTTTTAGTTACCACTTTCTTTTCAGTATTTTTTTCTTCAACTTTATCATTACCACTACTCTTAACAGTTACTTCACTACTTATTTTAATATCATTAACTTCAATTTTTCCTTCTTTACCTTTCTTAGCTATTTCAACTAATTCAGTAAATGCTTTAGGATCATTAATAGCTATTTCACTTAACATTTTACGATTAACTAAAACACCTGCTTTATTTAACCCTTCAATAAATCTAGAATAACTAATACCATTTTCTCTACATGCTGCATTAATTCTAGTTATCCATAGTTTTCTAAATTCTCTTTTCTTTTGTTTTCTATCTCTAAATGCATATTGTCCAGAATGCATTAATTGTTCTTTAGCAGTCTTATAAAGTCTATGTTTACTACCAAAGTATCCTTTAGCTTGTTTTAATACTTTCTTATGACGAGCTTTTGTAACAGCTCCATTTTTAACTCTTGCCATCTTTACATCCTCCTTCTTTTATTAAATAATGTTCTTCAAACGATTTTGATCTGCTTTAGATAAGCTAGATGCGCTTCTTTTCTTTCTATTAACTTTTCTACTCTTATATCCAGTATTATGTCTACTTCCTGGATGTCCTATTTTATAATCATTTTTTCTTTTCTTAAATACTTTCTTGCTACCCTTATGTGTTTTTAATTTAGGCATTATAATTCCTCCTTCTATTTATCTTTTTTTGGTACTAAAAACATTGTCATAGTACGACCATCTAACTTCGGATGTTGATCAATTGTTGCATAATCTAGAGTCCTATTAGCAAATTTTTCTAATACTTCTTTACCAAGTTCAGTATGAGCCATTTGTCTTCCTTTGAATCTAATTGTAAGTTTAATCTTATCACCTTTTTGTAAATATTTGATAACATTTCTAAGTTTAGTTTCAAAATCTCCTACATCAATAACAGGAGATAATCTAAACTCTTTTAACTCTGCTTGAGAAGCTCTTTGTTTTTTCAAAGCTTCTTTTTCTTTCTTCTGTCTTTCATAACGATATTTATTATAATCCATTACTTTACAAACAGGTGGCGTATTATTAGGGTTCATCAAAACTAAATCTAAATTAGCATATTTTGCTAATGTTCTAGCATCTTCAATAGTTTTAATACCTACCTGTTCTCCATTAGGACCAATAACTAATACTTCCTTAGCTGTAATTTGCTCATTAATTAACTGACTCTTATTATCTTTTGCTATAATTAACACCTCCATAATATAAGAAAAGTGGATATATTAATACCCACTTAAAAACCAAAATAATATTATATTATTTATGTCTAATCTTGGCTTTTTACCTATTGACCTCGTTATCAATCAGGTGGTGGGGTATCCCATCTCTTTCCTTTTCTTCAAGTATTGTATGCTAAAAATCTAGGTTTGTCAACACTTTTTTCAATAAAAACTAGAGTTTGCTGTTTATGTCAATATTTCTTTCCTACTTCTAGCTTTATCCATAAAATATGCAAATATCTTTTTAGAATTAACATCATCACTAATAGTTATCTCTGGATGCCATTGTACTCCTAAACAAAAGTCATAATCTTTAAGTTCTACCGCTTCAATAACTCCATCAGAACTCTTTGCTATAACAACACATTCTTTAGTATAATCTACACATCTTAAATGATGAGAATTAACCATTATTTCTTCCCTACCTAATATCTTATATAAAAGACTATTTTTATCGATAGTAACAGTATGAGCTGGCTCTTTATAATCTTCTTTATAATGTAACTCTTTATTAGTAACATCTAATAATTTAAAGTTATCTATTTTATAATTAGCAATTAACTGCATACCTAAGCATACACCAAGTATTGGAATGTTTCTTTTAATACAAAAATGTAAAACATAATAATCATACTTAGTAATCTTATCTCCACCAGGAATAAATAAACCATCTAACTTTTCTATCTGATATAAAATCATTTCTTGTTCCATACCGGTTAAATCAGGTGCTTCACTACTCTTAGTAGTAAAGTAATCAATATCTTGAGGAGGCGTTAACATAATAGGTACACCTCCAGCTTTAATAATCGCTCTTCTTGTACTTTCCATACAATATTCTATAGGTGTTCCATTTTCATTAACACCACTTCTAGTTAAAATACCAATAATAGGCCCCATTAAAATTTAATCCTCTCTTCAATATATGGAATAACTTCCTCTAGTTTCAAAGTTACTTGTTCCATAGTATCTCTATCTCTTAAAGTAACAGTTCCATTATCTATAGTATTATCATCAACTGTTAGACTAAAAGGTGTTCCAATTGCATCCTGTCTTCTATATCTTTTACCAATAGAACCTGCTTCATCATAACTAACCATAAAGTTTTTAGATAACAAATTATATATCTCATTAGCTTTATCACTATGCTTTTTCTTTATTAAAGGTAAAATAGATACTTTATATGGTGCTAAATAGGGATGAATTTTTAACACTTCTCTTTCACTACCATCTGCTAAAACCTCTTTCCTATAAGCCTCAGCTATTATAGCTAAAGTAAGTCTATCAGCCCCTACAGTTGATTCTATTATATAAGGAACATATTTTTCATTAGTAATAGGATCTAAATATTCTTGGCTAACAGAAGAATACTCTTGATGTCTTGATAAATCATAATTAGTTCTATTATGAGTTCCATTTATTTCACCCCAACCAAAAGGAAATAAATACTCTATATCACAAGCCTCTTTAGCATAATGTGCTAATTTTTCATGATCGTGAAATCTTAACCTATCTTCAGACAAACCTAAATCCATAAAGTACTTTTTAGCATATTCTTTAAAATATTTATATAAATCACTATCTTCACCTTCTTTACAGAAAGTTTGATATTCCATTTGCTCAAATTCTATTGTTCTAAAAGTAAAATTACCTGGAGTTATCTCATTTCTAAAAGCTTTACCAATTTGCCCAATACTAAAAGGAAGTTTAGCTCTCATAGTTCTCTGAACATTTAGAAAATCCACATATTCTCCTTGAGCATTTTCAGGTCGTAAATAAACAATATTTTTACTATCATTTGTTACTCCTCTTTTCGTCTCAAACATTAAGTTAAATTCTCTAATATCAGTATACTCAGTCCCTCCACAGTTAGGACAAGGTATATTATGACTTTTAATGTAATTCATCATCTCTTCTTCGCTCATACCATCAGCATGAGCATTAGAATCAAAATCATCAATTAAATTATCCGCTCTATTTCTTGTCTTACATTTCTTACAATCTATTAAAGGATCAGAAAAACTTGCAACATGACCTGAAGCTTCCCAAACTCTAGGATGCATTAAAATAGCAGAATCTAATTCATAAGCATTTTTCCTTTCTTGAATAAATCTCTTTCTCCAAGTATCTTTAATAGCATTTTTTATTCTACTCCCTAACGGTCCATAATCCCAAGTATTAGCAAGTCCTCCATATATTTCACTACCTTGAAATATAATTCCATATTGTTTACAATAATTAACCAAATCTTCCATCTTATCTACAGCCATTATCTTACTTTTCTCCTCTCTTTACTATCCCTATTAATTTTATTTTAAGTTTTTTAAACATTCTTCCAAATTATCAATATCAATCTTCTCATAAAAACGCAACCTAAAACTACTAGAAATTAAATGTAAGTTATTATTGCTCTTAATTGTCCATCTAATTTCTTCCTAAAACCAGTCTACTGTGTTCACATTACGAACAATAAGTTTTATTAATAATTAGACTTAATACCATATTAACAGTATTCCTACACCACGCATAATTCATAAATTCATGAAAATTCACCTCTATTTGTCTTATTATACAACATAAACTATAAATTTAAAAGTCTTGGCAAGAATATCGAAATTCCTATTATAACTGAAAAAAGCACTGATACTAATACTGCTCCCGCGGCTGCATCCTTAGCAACTTTAGCTTTAGCCTTCTTCTCTTCAGTTACAAGATCAACTACATTTTCTAATGCCGTATTCATAAGTTCGAGAGATAATACTAAAGCAAAAAGGACAAAACAAACTCCCCACTCCACAAAAGTAATCTTAAAGACTATTCCTGCTATTATTACTAATATCATAACAAGAAAATGAATAACCATATTTCTCTCATGTTTTAATGTATAAAATATTCCACTAAAACCATAAGACAAAGTTTTTAATAAAGGTTTTTCTTTTTCTTTAGGTTTAAAAGTCTTTTCAAAAAAGTAAATTAATATTAAAAGAATTATAAGTCCTAAAATAACTCCTCCAATAACATCAGTAACATAATGAACATTTAAAGTTAACCTACTTAAACAAATTAGAACTATCAAAGTACTTAAAAAAGTTGTACCTACTACTTTATACTCTTCTTTACACTTACTTCTTCTAAGTAAATATATTAAAAATCCATAATATGATGTAGCAATTAAACTATGACCACTAGGAAAACTATAACTTGATAACAATTCACTTCCAATTAGAGGTCTTTCTCTCAAAAAAATATTTTTTAAAATAACAATACTACCAGCACTAATCAAAGTGTTAATTATAACAAATAATCTCTGATGATTAGTATTAAGTAAAAATATAAGTGCTAATGTAATAATAATTATCGCTTCACTACTTGCTAGTATTGTAACTAAATTAGAAAAAGTAGTTACAAATTCTATCTGGTTGTTTGATAAGACATTATAAACTCCATAATCTATTACCCCTGTCACATCTAGTAAAACACAAATAGTTAAAATAACAAATAAACTTAATAAAATTATCAATCTTTTTTTCATCAAACCACTACCTATCTTACTCTAATTCTATCACATTCTTTAACATTTTTTTACTATTTAAGTAGATTCCTGTATATCTATCATAATAATCTTCTAAAAATTTATTTATTTCCATATTTACTTTATGATCAACATCTATTTTAGTAATTTTCTCTAAATCAACATAATAGTACATCTGTAAAAGTTTAATAGCTTTATCACTATAATATCCTTCATTCTGATAGCAATCTTTACAAATAAAACCACCTGCTGTTGGACTTAAACTAACTATATTAGTAGTTTTTCCACATACTGCACAACCTGTTACTATCGGACTAACACCTAAAAAATCTAAATATTTAAGTTCTAAAATATTAGTAACAACTGCTGAGTCCAATCCATTTTCTATCTTATTTAAGGCACTACATAATAAATAAAGTATAGCTTTATCTCTAGATTGTTTAACTACTTGTCTTGTAAGATCTAAAAGGTATGATGCATACACAACTCTCTCTAAATTCATAATAGTTTTAGGGTAATCACTAATAACATCAATACTAATTAATGTGGACAAACCATTCTCTTTATAATAAAAATGAAACATTCCATATACCAATTTTCTTGAACTACCTCTAAGTTTACTTTTTAAATTACGACACCCTTTAGAAATAATACCTATAAGGCCATATTCACTAGTAAGTACATTTAATATCTTACTAGAATCACTATAATTAGTCTCGCTTAGAACTAGACCCTTCACGTCCACTATCTTCAACTCTATCACTGCCTTTACTTTCTTTTATAGACTTTGCTAAAAGAAAATATCTAATGTCTCCAGTTTTCTTAAATAAATTCCATACTATTTCATAATTATTCATATTATCACCTATTAATATAATGATTAATAAGTAATTTTTTTATTCATCTTTACAATCAATTCCTAGTTCTATTAAATATTTCTCTTTATCACGCCAATTTTCTATTACTTTAACATGAGTTTCTAAAAATACTTTCTTACCTAAAAAATCTTCCATATCATTACGAGCAAGTATTCCAATACGCTTTAACATATTACCATTCTTACCAATAATAATTTTCTTTAAACTCTCTTTATCCACAACTATTGAGACTTGAATATGTACTAAATCATCATATTCTTCATAATTTTCCACATAACAAGTAACGCTATGAGGAATCTCTTGTTTCGTTAACATCATTATTTTTTCACGAACAAATTCACCCATAATAAATTTAGTAGAAACATTAGTAAGTTCATCATTATCAAATATCGCTTCATCAAGTGGCAAATATTTTTTTAATGTCTTAATTAAATCATCTATGGCTTTCTTCTTTAAAGCAGATATAGGAATAATCTCATCAAAATCATACAATTCCTTCGCCTCATCTATTACTTTAAGTAATTTCTCACTACCTACTTTATCTATTTTATTTAAAATCAAAAAGACTTTAGCATCCTTATTTTCTTTAATTTTATTTAAAACAAACTTATCTCCCTTACCTATTCCACTGTTTGCATCTATTAATAAAAGAATAATATCAGCATTATCTATATTTTGATAAGCTTTTTTATTTAAAACACTACCAAGTTTATTCATAGGCTTATGAATCCCTGGAGTATCTATAAAAACAATCTGTGCCTCATCATCTTGATAAATACCTTGTATAACATTTCTAGTAGTACCAGCTTTATCAGTTGTAATAGCAAGTTTCATATTAAGTATTGAATTTAATAATGTACTCTTACCTACATTAGGTCTTCCCATTATTGATACAACTCCACACTTCATAAAATTACCTCCTTACTTTTTTACACAATTATTTATTTTATTTTTGTAACTATTTAAATCTACCCTACTTTTAATTATGGCAAATTCACCATAATTAAATATCTGTTTCTAATTTTATAGACACGTCTACAAAATTTTATTGCCATACAGTTTATTACTTTATTCAACTATTATAAACCTTTGCTTATTTATTAGTTACCCCCTTCAAAAAATAATTTATTTAAAATTTATGTATTAAATAATTCACTAATATCATCAATTTTATAATCAAAGTTTTTCACATCACCAAAACCATAAGCTGCATATACAAAAGGAATACCTGCTATTTTTGCTTCTTCCATATCACCACTTGTATCTCCAACATATATAGGATTTTTCAAATTATTACGTTCTATAACAAGCTTAATATTTTCTCCTTTACTAAGAAGAGTTCTACCATAACTTTCATAATAATCAAAATAATCTTTAAGTCCACTTGTATTTAGAAAAGATTCAATATATCCTTTAACACAATTACTAACTATATATAATTTATATTTTTTACTTAAATTTATAATAGTTTCTCTAGTATTAAGATATAATGTTCCTCCTTCCTTTAACAAAAGTTCCACATTTTTATTAAAAGCCTCATTAGCATACTCTTCCCCTTTTTCTCTTGGAAGATAGCCATAATATATATTAATAATCTCATCAGATGTTTTTCCCATTGCCGACTCTATTTGTTCTCTTGTAACATCCCTAGTGATATCTTTATGCTCTTTTCTTACAAGACTTGTCGCTTTAAGACAGCTATCAACAGTATTCCACAAAGTACCATCTAAATCAAATATTATTGCATCTATTTTTTCCATGCTTATCACTCTTTTCAAAAAATTTATTTTTCTTCTTTACTCATTTCTTCTAACAACAAATCAAAATCAGATTTATATAGCATATCTTGTTTAACTCTATATTTTTCATATTCACATAATGCTTTATCACAAGCTATTTCATGAGAAATTTTACCTGCATCTTTCAAAATATCTCTATCATCTGCAAGTAGAAACTTATCAATCCTAGTAGCCCAGTCCTCCATTGTCATTGGAATATTTCTTTTCGCTCTTGCTTCTGCTAAATCTAAAAAAGCACTAACTATTCTTTCTAAATCATCTATTTCCTCTTTAGTTAAATAATTCTTAGCAACAACATCAGTTTCTAATATTTTACCGTTAGGTGAATTTTTCCAAGACGTTAATCCCATATTCTCTTTTTCAGCATCTGCTCTATTATAAATTATCTCTGCAGCTGTTTGCTTAGAAACTGCATAATGCATTTTGTTTTGAACTTTCTTAAAGAATTTAATCGTTGTAGGCGACTTTTTATCATAATCAATACTAGTAGCATAGATATCTGTTATCTTTTGATAAAATCTTCTTTCAGAAAGTCTAATTTCCCTAATCTCGGCAAGTAATGAATCAAAATAATCTTCATCAAAAAAGGTACCATTTTCCATTCTCTTTTTATCAATTATATACCCTTTCTTAGAAAACTCTTTTAAAACATTAGTAGCCCATCTTCTAAACTGAATTGCCCTATCAGAATTAACTCTATAGCCAACTGAAATAACAGCATCTAAATTATAATATTTTAATTTTCTGTTGACTTCTCTATTACCTTCTTTTCGAACTACCGAGAAATTCTCGGTAGTTGAATCTTTATCAAGTTCCACATCATTATAAATATTTTTTAAATGCAACCCAATATTATCAGAAGAACAATTATAAAGTTCAGCCATTGCCTTCTGTGTTAACCACAAATTTCCTTCCTCAAATCTAACTTGAATACCTTCACTATGATTTTGTCTTTCAAAAATCAAAAACTCAGCACTGCTACTTCTTACAACTAAATTTTCTCTCAAGAGTATCTCCTCCTAACTTCTTATTGATTTTAACTTTTCATTATTATGATATACCATTTCTAATTTTTTTCTTCATAACTTTCAAAATTTAGTTTTCCATCTATTAAAGTTAATACCCTAGGACTAGATAATGCATTATCAATATAACTAGAAGCACTAATTCCACTTTTAGGTTTATCAAAAGAAGTTATCACAAAATGTTTTTCATCATCCTCTTTTAGATTATAAATATTTCTTAAGAGTTTTAAATAACTAGAAGCCTGGCACTTAATTACCTCTTCCCTCGTTTTAAACACATGTATACCTTCATTAAGACCAAATTTATTTTCTATTAAATTATAACAATTATTATCTATATATACTAAATAAGAATGTATAGGATAATTATTTTTATAAGGTATAGCAATCATCATAAAAAATGTCTCTACTTTATAAGCATTTTCTAAACAACTCCTTAACAATTCTGTAACATCATAACAATTACCAACCATATTAGTTAATATTTCTTCTTTAGACTGTAACTTATATTTAGAAAACCATTCATCATCATTACCTTTATGTATAATATTATCCTTATCAAGATACCCATATTGTATTTCATTAATAATATTTAATAAATTACTCACTAAAACAACTCCATAATCTTAGGTATAAAAATCATTAAAGCTATAATTGCACTCGTTACACTTAAAACAAACTCTGCTGCACTTGCTGTATCTTTAGCAACTTTAGCAAGAGGATGAAATTCTTCAGTAACAAGATCAACTGTACTTTCTATCGCTGTATTAAGAAGTTCAACTACCAAAGTTAATCCTATAATTGCAATTATAATCAACCATTGTGTCAAAGATATCTCAAGTAAAAAACTAAGTAATAATAAAATAACAGTACATACTAAATGTATATAAACACTCTGTTCATTTTTATATGCTGCCTTTAATCCATTAAAAGAGTTCTTAATACTTGAAATAATCCTTTTAAACCCAAACTGTTTTTTCTTTCTATCTAGTGATGCCATAATATTCTAAAACCTCCTCTTGTTTTTTAAACATCTCTTCTGCTTCTTCTTTAGTTTCATGATCATAACCAAGCAAATGATAAACACCATGCACTGCTAAAAAACACAATTCTCTCTCTAATGAATGACCATATTCCTTCGCTTGTTCTGTTGCTTTATCTAAGCTAATATAAATATCACCTAAAAGTCTAATATTATCAGGTATTACAACACTATTATCATCTTCCAAAGCAAAACTAATTACATCAGTCACTTTATCAATATTTCGGTATTGATTATTTAATTTATGAATATAATCATTATCTACAATTATTATACTACAACTTGCATTATTTAATCTTTCAAATTCAAAAGCTTTATTAACAACTTTTTTTATTATCTCTTCATAAAGAAACTTTTTTTGTGTCTCATTATATACAGCAATATCGTTCACTATTTTAACACCGTTCCTTTCCAATGCATAAATTATAGCACAAAAAAAAAAGCTTTTAAAGTAGCGTAATTAATCCTATTAATAAAATAATTGACACTAAATTTAAAAACCATTCTGCTTCCCGAGTTTTGTAGTTTGACAATTAAAAAATCATCATTTTAACCTTTGTTTATAAGGGTTTATGATGATTTTTTTAC
>CALVTA010000030.1 GCA_944359735.1 uncultured Bacilli bacterium
AATAATTATGGCAGTAAAATTAAGATTAATGAGAATGGGAGCTAAAAAAAGACCATTTTATCGTATAGTTGCAACAGACTCTAGAAGTAGAAGAGATGGTGAATATCTTGAATTAATTGGAACATATAATCCAATAGCTAATGAAAAAGATGTTAAAATAAATGAAGAAGTTGCTTTAAAATGGTTAAATAATGGTGCTATTCCATCTGATACAGTTAGAAGTTTATTTAAAGATGCTGGTATCATGAAAAGATTTGCTGAATCTAAAGATAAAAAGGAAACAAAATAATGACTTTAGTGGAACTAACAGAAAAGATAATAAAAAGTATTGTCAAAGATGAAAATGCTGTATCAGTAAAAGAATTTTCTAATGACAATGATAAAGAGACTATTATAGAAGTATTAGTATCAGATACTGATATGGGAAGAGTTATTGGTAAAAATGGTAAAACTGCTAATGCAATAAGAACATTAGTCCAAGCCAGTAGTTCACTAAAAGATAATAAGTATGTTAAAATTAATATTGATAAGTTTTAGGAGTTACTTAATACAGTAATTCTTTTTATATATTGAATAAGGAAATAAAAAGTAATAAACTTGTCTAAATATAAATTTTATATTATACTTGATTATAGAGTTGGAGGTCAATATGAAAAAACGTATATTAAGTTCTATTATAATGATTTTAATTTTTGTTCCATTACTATTAATAGGGGGAGTGTTATTTTCTCTTTTCATGACTATTTTATCTTTAGGAGCTATGCATGAATTAATGACTATAAGAGAAAGAAAAAAAACTTTTCCACCACTAATAAAGATTGTATCCTATTTGTTAATAATATTTTCTAGTATCTTAACTTATAATCAAAATGTATTTAGCTATACTATGAGCTATCAACTAATAAGTTTTATTATTCTGATATTTTTACTTCCTATCTTATTAAAAGATAAGAAAATGGATTATGATATTAATGATGCTTTATATTTAGTAGCTTCGCTTTTATTTATAAATGTAGCTTTTAATTTAATAATTGTAGTTAGAAACTATAGTTTAAACTATTTAATATATTTATTACTAATAACAGTTATTACTGATACTTTTGCTCTTATAACAGGTATGTATATAGGTAAAAATAAATTAGCTCCTACTATTAGTCCTCATAAGACTATAGAAGGGTTTATAGGAGGAGTTTTGATGGGAACTTTTGTTGCTACTACATTTTATTATGAAGTTATAGATCCTGGAATATCTTTGGTTATTTTAATCTTTGCAACATTTTTCTTATCAGTTGTAGGACAACTTGGAGATTTAATATTTTCAAGTATAAAAAGAACTTATGGAGTTAAGGACTTTTCCAATTTAATTCCAGGACATGGTGGTATTTTAGATCGTTTTGATAGTCTAATTTTTGTAATTTTGGCATTTATATTAGTAATGGGATTAATTTAGGAGGAAAGATGGTTACATTAATATTATTCATAATTTTATTAGGTTCAATTATTTTCATTCATGAAGGTGGACATTTCTTATTTGCAAAACTAACAGGAATATATGTCTATGAATTTGCTTTAGGAATGGGGCCCAAATTATTTAGTTTTAAAAAAGGAGAAACTGAATATTCTTTACGTGCTATACCAATAGGTGGTTTTTGTCAATTAGCAGGTGAAGAAGGAGAGGATGAAAATTTACCTAAAGAAAGAACACTTCCTGGTAAAAAGCCTTGGCAAAAGTTTTTAGTAATGTTTTTTGGTGCAGGCTTTAATTTTATATCAGCAATATTAGTTTTGTTTTTTATTGCTTTGATTTGGGGAGCTACCTCAACAGAACCAATTCTTTCTACTGTCGAGAAAGGAACCCCAGCCTATAAAGCTGGACTTAGGAAAGGGGACGAAATATTAGAAATTAATGGTCATGATATTTGGACTATTGATGATATTTCTTTATATATAACTATTTCTGATCCTACAACAGCTAATACCTTTAAAATAAAAAAAGAAAATGGTGATATAGAAACATATAAGATAAAACCTGAAAAAACAAAAACAGATGGAGAAGTCCGTTATGTTTATGGTATTGGTATGGCTGGAAAAGAAGAACATGGTTTAGGAGCTTCTTTAAAATATATGGTTGTAAAAACAGGTTCTTTATTAAAACAAATGGGAGTAACTATAATAAATTTATTTACAGGAAATGTTAGACTAAGTCAATTAAGTGGGCCTGTTGGTATATATGAGGTAGTAGGTGATCAAGCCAGTGGAGGACTGCCCAGTTTATTATATTTATTTTCATTCTTATCAATCAATGTAGGATTTATAAATCTTCTACCATTACCAGCTTTTGACGGTGGGCACATTTTATTTATTATTATAGAAAAAATTAAAGGAAGTCCAGTTAAACCAGAAACAGAAGCTAAATTCCATGCAGCAGGTTTATTCATTTTAATGTTACTAATGATATATGTTACCTTTTATGATATATTAAGATTGTTTTAAAAAAGCATATATTTTATCATAAAATAACAACAAAAAAGGAAACAAAATAAATCTAGTTTCCTTTTTAAATGTAATAATGCTTCTTTTATTCACTATTATTATGGTACAATTCCTCTTTTAATATATCTAAATTTTGCTTCATTAAAGTCATATAATCAGTATCAGTTTTTCTTTGTTCATCATTTAAAACTGTTATTCTATTAGAATTTACTATTTCTAAACTATTTGGATAAGTATTAATTAAATTTTGTAAATTATTAGTAGTTTTTACATTGTCATAACTAAATATCTTTGTAATAGTACCATCGCTAACTAAATTATTAATTGTAACCAAATCTTTATCACTAGTATCATTGTTTAATATGTAAACTGTAACTCCATACTTTTCCAAAAATCTATAATTATTATGAGTTGCAACAATAGCTTTATAAGGAGCATTTTCAACTGCCAACCTAATATCAGCATCAAGTTCTGAAATATCAACTTTCAACTCTTCATAATTATTATCTATTTCTTCTTTGAGATAATTATTTTCAACATATTCTTTTAAGCCAATTCTAACATTCTGACTCATCATTAACATAAATGAAGGGTCAATCCAAACTTCTTCCATATCATAATCATTATCAAGTACATATGAACTATCAATTATTTTTAACTTTTCATTATATTCTAATAAATCAACAGTTAAATTTCTTTCTCTATCTATAAGTCCTGTATAAATAAATAAATCTTTATTAGAAAAATCATTTTTTTGTTTATTCGTAAACTCATACTTATTAGTATCAACTCCGTCAGGATAAATATTATTTATTTTAGCATGATCTCCATATAATCTTTCAATAATATATTCATTGGGATAATTAGTAGTAACAATATCAATATCTTCCATATCATCACTTCTACACCCAGTAGTGCAAAAAACAATACCAATACTAAGTAAAGCTACCTTTCCTAATTTTTTAAAACTACTTTTCATTCTTTTTTCCCTCATTTCTAATAACTGGATCATATCCATACCTTGCTCCAGGATGACATTTTAATAGTCTTTTAAAACCTAAAAAAATTCCTTTAATAGAACCATATTCTTCAATTGCTTCAATAGTATAGTTAGAACAAGTCGGATAAAAATGACAAGCTCCATGACTTGCTAAAGGCATCTTTTGATAAAGATGAATTAAACTGATTAATATCTTCTTCATATTTAACACCTAAAGATATTGTACTATAAAAATTGATGTTAAGCAAATAGCAGTTTAAAAATTTAAATATAATTAATAAGTTAAATTATTTATATTTTTTCGTTTCAAAGAAGAAAGATAAAAGAAAAACACCTAAAAAATTATTAAATTCAAGTAAATATAAAATTAATATTTTACTTATTAGAGTTAGCCTAATAAGAAGTGAGAAATTAACATAACAATAAAACCTATACTAAAAAAAATAAATGTGTAGTTTCTTTTTTTATAGCTTAAAGATTCTTTTAATAATTCATAAATACTAATATGTATCATAATACCTGCTATCATAGAGAGAATTATACTCATAATAAAGTTATTAATAATATTAGATAGAAAAAGATAAGCAAGTATCGCTCCTAATGGTTCAGATAATCCAGATATTAAAGTATAGAAAAAAGCTTTAACTTTTGATTTAGTACTAAAATATATGGGTATAGCAATACTTATACCTTCAGGAATATTATGAAAACTAATTGCTAAAGCTAAAGATAACCCTAAACTCATATTAGTAGAACTGGATAAAAATGTAGCAACTCCTTCAGGAATATTATGCATAATAATAGCAAGCATCGAAACAAGACCTAATCTATATAATTTTTTATTGCTAATAGATTTATTATCATTATTTGGTAAGAATTTATCTATTAACATAGAAACTATTACTCCAATAGATATAAATATTAAAAGAAATAAAAGAGCAGGGAACCCTTTAAATATAGAAGTTAATAAAGTAAAAGATTCAGGTATTAAATCAGTAAGAGATACACAAATCATCACACCACTTGCAAAAGATAAAGATGCTAAAATAATATGCTTTTCATTATTTAATTTAAAAAGTAGAGGAATAAAACCAATTAAAGTAGAAAGTCCTGCTAAAGTAGATAAAATAAAAGCATAAGTAAAGTTAGACATAATATCACCAGTAATAGATATGCTAATAAAGGGAATTTTATGATATTGATATATCTATTATTAAGTGATACAATATACTCGCACTTAAAGGAAGATAGATATGTTTATAGATGAAAAAATAAAAGAATATATAGAACAGGAAAAAGAAAAATGGCAAAAAGTTAGAGAAGTGTGGGAAGAATTAAAAGCTTTATCGAAGAAACAAAAAGAATTAAATAATTATCTATCTACTTATACAAATGATTTTATACATCAAGAAATGAAAGAAGATTTTAGTAAAGTTTTGGATAATATAGAATCTCTTGCTAATACCTTTAACTTTAAAACTAGTATAGAAATTGCAATGCTTACTGCTATGTTAATTCATGGGGGATATTTATCACTAACAAATAAGTATTTTAATAAAGAAGAAATACAAGATATTTGGAGGTTTCGTGATGATAAAAACATACATTTTGCTTTAAAAATATTTAGTGGTAATGGTAATTGTCGCCATACTGCTGCTTTTACCAAAAAAGTTCTTGATAGATTTAATATTGAAAATAGTATGGTGCATGTTGATAATAGAGAAATAGATTATAATATAAATGAAATTAGACTATTTTTAAGTAATATTCATAAAAATATATCCACTAATCCTAATCATGCAATCAATTATATAAGTGAAAAAGATTATAACTATTTTCTTGACCTAACTTTAAGTCAGTTTAAAATATTTGGAGCATATAATCAATTTGCCTATTCACTTGAAGGTGATAATTTAGTTTTTCCACTATATAGTTACAACTATAGTATTTCGAATGATGAGTTCATAGATTATAGAAAAGTACCGCAAATAACTAGAGAAGAGTCAGCTTATTTAATAGACACAGCGAATGCTACTATAAGAAAGTGTAGAGACAATCAAGATTTATTTGTAAAATTCTATCTTCAAAATATTGATAATTATCACAGGATTAATAAAAATTATAATAAGATATATGAAAAAGAAAAGAGTCTAGCATTAATAGATCGTGATAAATTAAAAAAGTAACAAATATAAAGGAGATGATTAGATGAACTATAACTTAGAATGTGAAAAAGTATTAAATAGTATAGATTTAAATAATAAACCATCTTTATTATTACATGCTTGTTGTGCTCCTTGTTCATCATCAGTCTTAGAGAAAATATCTAAATATTTTGATATTACAATTCTCTTTTATAACCCTAATATTACTGACTATAAAGAATATATTAAAAGACGTGAAGAGTTAGAGAAGTTTATTAATTTAGTTGGTTATGATATTAAACTATTAGATTGTAATTACGATAAAGAAAAGTTTTTAAATATATCTAAAGGTTTAGAAGACTTAAAGGAAGGAGATATTAGATGTTATAAGTGTTATAATTTAAGACTAGAAGAGACTGCTAGACTTGCCAAAGAATATAGCTTTGATTATTTTACAACAACTCTATCTATAAGTCCTTATAAAAATAGTAAATGGTTAAATAAAATAGGAGAAGAACTATCTAAAAAATATAATATTAATTATTTATATGCTGACTTTAAAAAGAAAAATGGTTATAAAAGAAGTATAGAATTATCGCACATTTATAATTTATATAGACAAGACTATTGCGGGTGTATTTATTCCAAGGTGGAAAGGTTGAACAAAGAAAATGAGAGATTATCAGATAAATAGTATAAATATTAAAGAATATCAAAGTACAATAGAATTATTAGATAATAATAAAGATGTTTTAAAAAATCTAATAATAGAGATTTATATTATGAAGTTTATACTAAACTAGAAAGTGAAATTCAAAAAGAGTTATCTTTTTATAACTCCTTCAAGGTCAAAATTAGGTATAAATGATTCACTACAAGTACCACCTTCTTGTATATAAGCATTTTTAATACCTAAATCTAAGGCATAATCTATTACATTATTATATTCCTCTTCACTAACCGTTTCATTTAAGAAAGAATAATCTTCAATATAATTAATAGGTGTATACTGATTCATAATACTAAGATAAATATTATCTTGGTATTTTTTATATAGATAATTTATTATTTTTTTAGTGTCATTACCTTTAGTAGGTAAGACTAAACATCTAACAATAATGCCCTTAATCATTAAGCCATCTTTATTAAAGATATTTTTATTAGTTTGTCTATACATTTCATCCAAAGCTTTAGACACTACTTCAAAATAGTTAGAACATTTTGATAAATCATTACCTAATTTATTATTAAAATACTTAAAGTCTGTTAGATAAATATCAATATAACCATCTAATAGTTTTAAAGTCTCAATATTTTCATAACCACTAGTATTATAAACAATAGGAACAGATAATCCCTTATTTCTAGCTAGCTTTAACCCTTCAATTATACTAGGTACATAGTGAGTTGGAGTAACTAAATTAATATTATTAGCACCGCTTTCTTCTAATTCTAACATCATTTCTGCTAATCTTTCTATAGATACTTCTTTACCAAACCCATTAGTAGATATTTTTCTATTCTGACAATAGCAACACTTTAAATTGCAATTACTAAAAAATATTGTCCCACTACCATTAGAACCAGATATAGAAGGCTCTTCAAAATAATGAAGAGCACTTCTTGCAACTTTTACTTTATCACTTGCTTTACAAAAACCTAAATACTTAGTTCTATCTACCAAACAGTTTCTAGGACATAATTTACATTTTTTATACAACTCTTTCATAAATACCTCTTTTCAAACATATCATAATATTTTTGTTAGAGGATGTAAAGATAATCTCCGCATATTTGAAAATCTATATAACATAAGTTATAATAAATAGAAGAAAGAAGGAGTATAATGAAATATTATTGTATTGGAATAAAAGGAACAGGGATGAGTACCCTTGCTCAGATGTTATATGATATGGGAAATAAAGTAAGTGGTTATGATGATGCTAAAGATTATAAATTCACTCAAAAAGGTTTAGAAAAACGAGGTATAAACATTTTTTATGATGGAAATCATCCAATTTCTAAAGATACTATTGTTACTGCATCTAAGGCTTTTAGTGATCAACATCCTGAAATAAAAAGAGTAAAAGAATTAGGGTTTACAATAAAACCTTATAACGAAGTCGTAGGAGAAATAACTAAGAAATTTAATACATTGTCAATTTGTGGAACTCATGGTAAAACTACTACAACATCAATTTTAAAACATTTATTTGAAAATACAATTGGTTGTAACTATTTTGTAGGAGACGGAAATGGGCATATTGATATGAAAAATAAATTGCTTATTATTGAATCGGATGAATTTAATCATCATTTTCTAGCTTATCATCCAACTACTGCTATTATCACTTGTATCGAATTAGAACATACAGAAATCTATAAAGATCTAGAAGATACTATTAGAACTTTTGAAAAATTTGCAAATAAAGCTAGAAACGTTATTGCAAATGGTGATGATGAAAATATTAGAAAGATTAACTTTAATAATGATGTCGTATTCTATGGTGAAGATGAATCCAATGACTATATTATTAAAAATATAAAATTAGAAACAACAGGTTCAAGTTTTGATTTATATAAAAAAAATAACTATATAGATACATTTACTATTCCTCTATATGGCCATCATATGATTATGAATACTGCAGGTGCTATTATTTATAGTTTAAATAAAGGTTTATCTAAAGAAGAAATCAAACATTTATTGCCAAGTTTTCATAATGCTTCTCGTCGTTTTGCGGAAACCAAGTTAGGTAATACTATTATAATTGACGATTATGCACATCATCCAACCGAAATTAGAGTAACACTTGAGGCTATTAGACAAAAATATCCTGATAAAAAGTTAACAGTCGTTTTTCGACCTAATACTTACTCTAGAACATCTCACTTTAAAAGTGAATTTGCAAAGAGTTTAGCGACTGCAGATAAGGTTTATCTTACTCCTATTAAATGTGATAGAGAGAACCCTAAGGACTATCCACCTATTAAATCTGAGGATATTATTGCTTTGATACCTAATAGTGAATTAGTAGATGATGATAGTGTTGATAAAATATTAAAAGAAAAAGAAGGAGTAATAGCTTTTATGGGATGTGCTAGTGTATCTAACTTGATTGAAAATTTTACAAAAAAATTAGAAAATCTTGAATAAATTTAACTATATATGATATACTATAATTGTCTAAGGAAATTGAGCAGGATAACTCAGTATAAAACCGACTAAAGAGACGATAAGGGAGTATTGAGGATTGTCATGTTTGTGTTGAATACCTTTACATTTTAAAGGGATCCTAAGAACTGACTATATACACCCACCTGTACATAAGTATAGGTTTTATCGTAGATCCAAAGCTCGTTTCTTTGGACTTTTTTATTTTTTTATTGACATATGACAACTTGTCACATATAATGATATAGTGACTGTTAGGAGGGAGCCTAATGCCTAGCGATACATTTCTAAGATTAAATGCTAATAAAAAGAAAAAATTACTAGATGCTAGTTTTAAAGAGTTTTCTTTATATAACTTTAATGATGCGTCTATTAATAGAATTATTAAAGAAGCTGGTATTTCAAGGGGAAGCTTTTATATGTATTTCGTTGATAAAAAAGATTTATATTTTTATCTCTTAGAACAATATTTAGAAATATTAATTAATAATATGAAAAAAGAGTTGATAAAAAATAAAGGAGACCTTTTTAAAATGTTTCAAGACAATATTAAAGAAATATATAATTCCTTTAAAAAAGATAACATTAACTTTTTAAGAAAATCTTTAGAAAATATCACTATTATGGAAGAATCTAAGAAAACCTTCGGTTTTCGTGATAAGAGACTTCTCATGGAACTTATTCCTAACATCAATTTAGAATTACTTAATGATAATGCTAAGAAGCATATTGAAGTAATTTTTGCCATTAATATGCACCTTTTAATGGTAACATTAATTAAGTTGTTAAAGCAGGATAGTCTTGATGAAGATATACTTAAAGACTATTATGAACAACTAGATATTTTAAAATATGGGTGCTGTCTAGATAATATATAGGAGGAGTATGATTTATGTTAAAGATATTTAGATACTTAAAAGATAATATTTTATCAGTTATTCTAATTATTTTACTACTAATAGTTCAAGCGAACTGTGATTTAACTATACCCCAGTATACTTCTAATATTATTAACGTAGGAGTACAACAAGGTGGTATAGAAGAAGTCAATCCTAAAGTAGTTAGAAAATCTAAATTAGATGAGATTTTACTTTTTGTAAGTGATAAAGAAAAAGAAGAGATTTTATCTAATTATGAGTTAGTTACTGAAAAAAGTGATGAACATGACTATGATATCTTAAGTGAAGAGCCAGTTTATGTCATTAAAAATGAAGAAAAATCTAATAGTGACTTAGAAAAAGCTATCCTTGTCGATTATATGTTAACTAGTGAGGAGAAGGAAGCAGTTAACATTCAAAATGAAATTAAAAAAGATATGCCAGAGTCTATGCAAGATATGGCTATAATAGATATCATTAAAATGTTACCTAGTAATGAACTTAATGATATGAGAAAATCTATCAATGAGCAATTTTCGGCAATGCCAGATAGTATTATAAGTCAAAGTGCTGTTGCAGCTGTTAAATTAGAATATGCTGAGGTTGGTCTTGATACCGATGCTATACAAACTAACTATATTATAGTTACAGGACTTAAGATGTTAGGTTTATCCCTAATAAGCGTAACTGCAACAATTCTAACAGTACTATTAGGTGCTAGAGTTGGTTCAGGTTTATCAAAAAGAGTTAGAAAGAAGGAATTTAAGAAAGTCTTAAACTTTGGAACAGCAGAGTATAAAGAAATAGGTATATCATCATTAATTACTAGAAGTACTAATGATATTCAACAAGTACAAATGATGATTATCATGACTCTAAGATTATTTATCTATGCTCCAATAGTTGCATTTGGTGCAGTTGGCAAAGTACTAGAAACAGCACCATCAATGACTTATATTATTTGGTTAGGAATAGTTTGTGTTTTAACATTAATATTTACATTATTTGCCCTTACTATGCCTAAATTTAAGAAAGTACAAAAACTAATAGATAAATTAAACCAAGTAACAAGAGAAATTATTACAGGTATTCCAGTAATTAGAGCTTTCTCTAATCAAAAATATGAAGAAGAAAGATTTAGCGTTGCGAATACTAACTTAAAGAAAACAAACCTATTTGTTAATAGAGTAATGAACTTTATGTTACCAGGTATGATGTTTATTATGAATGGTATTGTTGTTCTAATTATTTGGACTAGTGCTCATAAAATTGATGAAGGCTTATTACAAGTTGGAGATATGTTAGCATTTATTCAATACTCAATGCAAATAATTATGTCATTCTTAATGATATCAATGTTTTCTATTATGTTACCACGTGCTAATGTTTCTGCTAACCGTATCATGGAAGTATTAGAAACAGATGAATCAATTAAAGATCCTAAAAAACCTAAAACATATAGTAAAAGAATTAAAGGTTTAGTAGAGTTTAAGAATGTTAGTTTTAGATATCCTGATAGTGATGAAGATGTTATTACTGATGTAACATTTACAGCCAACCCTGGAACAACAACAGCTTTTATTGGTTCTACTGGTAGTGGTAAAAGTACTCTTATTAACTTAATACCAAGACTTTATGATGTAACTAAAGGAGAAATATTAGTTGATGGTATTAATGTTAAAGATGTAACCCAGAAAGATTTACATGATAAGATTGGTTATGTTCCTCAAAAAGGAGTATTATTCTCAGGAACAATAGAATCTAATATTAAATATAGTGATGAATTTATGTCTGATGAGAAGATGATAGAAGCAGCACGTATTGCCCAAGCAGAAGAGTTCATCCTTGCTAAAAAAGATGGATATAAGAGTCCTATTAGTCAAGGAGGTACTAACGTATCTGGAGGACAAAAGCAAAGACTATCTATTGCAAGAGCAATCGCTAAGGACCCAGAGATTTACATATTTGATGATAGCTTCTCTGCACTTGACTTTAAGACTGATTTTGAGCTTAGAAAAGCTTTATATGAATATGCTAAAGACTCAACAATCTTTATTGTTGCCCAACGTATTAATACTATACTAAAAGCAGATCAAATAGTAGTACTTGATGAAGGTAAAGTAGTTGGTATTGGAACTCATCACGACTTAATCAAGAGTTGTTCAGTTTATCGTGAAATTGCTGAGTCTCAACTTTCAAAGGAGGAGTTAGAAAATGCCTAGAGGAGGAATGGGAGCAGTCCAAAAAGCTAAGGACTTTAAAGGAACTTTAAAGAAATTACTTAAATATTTAGGTACATATAAAGTAAGTTTAGTATTTGTTGTTATCTTTGCTATCTGTAGTGCTGTTTTCTCAATTATTGGACCTAAAATGTCAGGAGAAGCAACAACAGAAATATTTAATGGCTTATTAGGTAAAGTAATGGGAACTACTAATGGAATTGATTTTTCTAAAGTAGGAACTATTCTTTTAACTTTACTATCTCTATATATAGTTAGTGCAATTTTCTCTTACTTACAAGCTTTCATTATGAGTGGTGTAAACCAAAAAGTTACTTTTAATTTAAGGGAACAAATATCTCATAAAATGCATAAATTACCACTTTCTTATTTTGAAAGTAAGACAACAGGAGAAATCTTATCAAGAGTAACAAATGATGTTGATACTTTATCACAAAGCTTAGATCAATCAATATCACATCTGTTAACTTCTATTACAACTTTAATTGGTGTAGTTATAATGATGTTAACAATAAGTCCTCTAATGACTTTAGTAACTCTAGTAATAGTACCTATCGCTTTATTCATGATGAGTTTTATTATGAAACACTCTCAAAAAAACTTTTTAAATCAACAAAAGTATTTAGGTGATATAAATGGTACTATAGAAGAAGCTTATTCTGGTCATACTGTTATTAAATTATTTAACGGAGAAGAAAAGACTGTAGAAGACTTTAATAAAACTAATGAAAAGTTATATAATTCAGCTTGGAGAGCCCAATTCTTCTCTGGTATGATGCACCCAATTATGAACTTTATTGGTAATATTGGTTATGTTTTAATATCTATTTTAGGGGGATACTTAGTTATTCAAGAAAAAATTCAAGTAGGTGATATCTTATCATTTACCCAGTATATCAGAAACTTTATGAACCCGCTTTCACAAATCGCGCAAATTGGTAATATGATTCAATCAATGGTAGCATCTGCAGAGCGTGTCTTTGAATTCTTAGAAGAAAAAGAAGAAATTCCTGAAGTTAATAAAGTAACATATGATTTAGAGAAGATGGGTAACACAGTTACTTTTGAAAATGTAAAATTTGGTTACAATAAAAATAAAATCATTATTAATGACTTTAATGCTAAGATGCATAAAGGCCAAAAGATTGCTATTGTTGGACCAACAGGTGCTGGTAAAACAACAATTGTAAAACTATTAATGCGATTCTATGATGTTAACTCTGGTTCTATTAAAATAGATGGAGTTGATATAAAAGATATGAAACGTGATGATCTAAGAAGTTTATTTGGTATGGTTTTACAAGATACCTGGCTTTATAGTGATACTATTAAAGAAAATATTCGTTATGGTAACTTAGATGCTAATGATGAAGCAGTATATGATGCTGCAATAGCAAGTCATGTTGATCACTTTATTAGAACGATGCCAGAGGGTTATGATATGATTCTAAATGAAGAAAGTGATAATGTTTCAGCTGGGCAAAAACAATTACTAACAATCGCTAGAGTTATTCTTAAAGATCCGAAAATATTGATTTTGGATGAAGCGACTAGTAGTGTCGATACCAGAATGGAACAGTTAATTCAAGAAGCGATGGATAACTTAATGGAAGGAAGAACAAGTTTTGTTATCGCGCATAGACTTTCTACTATTAAGAATGCTAATTTAATATTAGTAATGAAAGATGGCGATATAGTAGAACAAGGAACACATGATGAATTGCTTAAGAAAAATGGTTTCTATTCAGAACTTTATAATTCACAATTTGAAAGTGTAGCTGAATAAGATAAAACTATGTTTTAATATTTTGATGTTAACTAACTAGTTAACATCTTTTTACTTTACATAGATAGTTTTAAATATAAATACAGATAAGCAACTTGCATACCCCCCCCTATATTTTGATTTATAATAAAAATGTAAGATAACCGGTATGGACTAGTTCGAAGTGTACATACTAATTTTGATAGGAGTGAATACTATGGAAAAGACAAGAAGAAATATAGTGATAATAGGACTAATGATACTATTAATAATAGCAGTAGTAGGAGTAAGTTA
>CALVTA010000031.1 GCA_944359735.1 uncultured Bacilli bacterium
ACACATACAGTTAAAGTGATAGCTAAAGATAATCAAGGAAGAATATTATATGAGGAATCGAGAAAGTTTAATAAAAAAACACCTTCTACAATGATTTCAATAGATATACCAAGTAGTAATGAAAAATTAACGAATGATGAAATGACATTAAAAGGATGGATAATGAGTGAATATGAAAATCCAGTGGTAGAGGTATATTTAGATGAAATAAAACAAGAAGTAGAAATGGATAGACATGAAAGAGCAGATGTAATTGCTGCTATTAAAGATTATGGTAGTGAGGAAGTTAATAAAAATCCAGGATATTTAACAACAATAAATATAAGCTCACTTGATTATGGAACACATACAGTTAAAGTGATAGCTAAAGATAATCAAGGAAGAATATTATATGAGGAATCGAGAAAGTTTAATAAAAAGAAGCCTGATACTATGCTTGCTATTGATATACCGAGTTCTAATGGTAAAGTAAATCGTAATTTTTCTGTTCATGGTTGGGTAATGAGTGAAGATAAAGATAGTTATGTTGAAATTTTTATTGATGGACAAAAAATAGAAACTGAAATTACAAGAAGTGAAAGAATTGATGTTTTAAATACAATAAAGGGATATGGTGGAGTTTCTAATAATCCTTTACCCGGATATAATACTGCTAATATTGATTTAAGTAGTTATCTTGATGGGAAACATGAAGTGATGGTGGCTGTATATTCAAGAAATGGAATCTTGATAACTAGTGAAAGTAGAATTTTTGAACTTGAAAAATATAATAGTACCATTAATATTTCTAGTCCAACTAGTACTACTTATAAAAATTCATTTGATATTGATGGTTATGTTTTGAGTGAAGCTGATAATACAGTTATTGATTTGTACATTGATGATAACTTAATTGCTTCTAATATAGAGCGTTTTAATAATAATAGTATAGAATCATCATTGTATGAAGAATATGGTGGAGTTTCTAATAATCCTTTACCTAATTATAATTATTCATATAGTGTTGTTGATTTATTTGATGGTAATCACACTTTAACTGTTAAGTTAAAATTGGATACAGGTGAAGTTGTGAAAACTAAGAGTGTAAAATTTAATGTTTCAAAATATGAAAGTTTAATTACTGTTGATTTTCCTAGTTCTGGTAATATTAATAAAGATGATAACTTGTTTATAAGAGGTTGGGTAATGAGTGAAGATAGTAATACAACAGTAAAAATATACTTAGATAACCAAGAAATAAATGAATTTATTGATCGTCATGAAAGAGAAGATGTTCTACAGGCAATTAATGGTTATGGTGGTAGAGTAACTAATACTTTACCAGGATATTCAACAACAGTTGATTTATCAAATTGCTCTGTTGGATATCATAAACTGACAATAAAAACATTTAATCATTTAAATGAAGAGTTTAATAGTTATAGTAAAACACTTTATATTTATGATGGATTTGAGCTTGGTATAGATGTATCTCAACATAATGGTAATATTGATTGGAATTCTGTTAAAAATTCTGGCGGTGTTGATTTTACTTTTATAAGATTAGGTTATAGAGGATATGCACCTGCTGGTAATATGGCTCTTGATAGCAAATTTGTTTTTAATTTTAATGGGGCAACTTCTAATAACATTAAGACAGGTATTTATTTCTTTAGTCAAGCTACTAATTATCAAGAAGGTGCTGAAGAAGCTCGTTATGTTTTAAATACGTTAAATATGAATCCTGGTTTTAGTGCTAAGTTAAGTTTGCCTATCATGTTAGATGTTGAATATTCTACTGAACCAAATGGTAATGGTAGAGCTGATCATATTTCTGATGATGCAAGAAGTGAAGCGGTTAGAGGTTTTCTTGAAACTATGAACTCTTATGGACTTAGATCTGGCCTTTACGCTAATAAAGATTTTTTGACTAATAAACTTGATTTATCAAGATTTAACAATTATGATACTTGGCTTGCTCATTGGACTTATGATTTTAATAATAGAAGCGACTATAATGGAGCTTATAGAATATGGCAATATAGTAATTGTGGTTCTGTTTCAGGAATTAATGGTTGTGTTGATTTAGATGTTTCATATCAAAGTTAAGAAAAGATAACATTTTTGCTATCTTTTTCTCTTTAAAATAGTAAAATTATTAATTTGATGTTATACTAATTATATAGAAAGGCAGTGCTGTTTATGAGTTCAGTGAAAAATTATGCTATTAAGGTTAATCATGTAACTAAAAAATTTAAAATTTATTATGATAAGGCTAGTACATTAAAGGAAAAATTGGTTTTTTGGAAGACTAATAATAAAAATGAGGAAAGAACGGTATTAGAGGATATTAATATAGAAATAAAAAAAGGTGAAACAGTGGCTTTAATAGGCACTAATGGTAGTGGTAAAAGCACATTGTTAAAGTTAATGACAAAGATAATATATCCTACTAAAGGTAAGATTATTACTGTTGGTAAACTTACTTCATTACTTGAACTTGGAGCGGGGTTTCATGATGATTTTACAGGAAGAGAGAATATTTATTTTAATGCTTCTATTTTCGGGCTTACTAAAAGTGAAATAGATGCTAAGGTTGATGATATTATTGCTTTTTCAGAACTTGAAGAGTTTATTGATAATCCTGTTCGGACTTATTCATCAGGGATGTATATGCGTCTTGCTTTTTCTGTAGCTATAAATGTTAATGCTGAGATTTTACTAATAGATGAAATATTAGCAGTTGGTGATCAACATTTTCAAGACAAATGCTTTAAAAAATTAGAGGAATTAAAAAATAGTGATAAAACTATAGTGATAGTTAGTCATAGCTTGAATTCTGTTAGACAATTATGTAATCGTGCTATTTGGATAAAAGATGGTCATGTTAAAATGGATGGGAAAGCTGACACGGTTATAGATAAATATCTAGAAGAATGTAAGTAGAGGTGAGTTTATGCAATTAATTAAAAATCTATATAACTATAGAGAATTGTTGAAAAGTAATGTAAAAAAAGAGATACGGGGTAAATATAAGGGATCTTTTTTAGGAGTGTTGTGGTCTTTTGTTAATCCGTTATTACAAGTAGCTGTTTATGCTATTGTTTTTCCTTATATTATGCGTATACAGACTGATAATTATTTAATTTATTTGATAATTGGTATTATTCCTTGGACTTTTTTTACAACTGTTATTAATCAAGGAATGGTAACAGTTAGAATGAATGCTGGTATTATAAAAAAGGTATACTTTCCTAGAGAGATTTTGCCAATTTCTGTAGCTTTTAGTGGCTTAATTAACTTTTTAATAAGTTGCATTATTATAGTATTATTTTGTATTTTTGGTGGTGTAGGTATTAGTTGGCATATTATTCTTTTACCGATTATTGCTTTACTGCAATTTATTTTAACATTAGGTATTGTTTTTGCTCTTAGTGCTATTAATATTTATATAAAAGATACGGAATATATTATAACGTTTTTGATTAATATGTTATTTTACGCAACACCTATTTTATATGAAGCAAGCCTTTTCCCAGAAAAGATAAGATTTATTTTGTATCTTAATCCAATGACTCAAATAATAGATGCATATAGAAATATATTTTTATATCATCAATTACCTAGTTTAGCAGGTATTATTTATTTAGCACTAATCGCTTTAGTTCTATTTTTCTTAGGTTTATTAGTATTTAGAAAGTTAGAAAAGGGATTTGCTGAGGAGGTGTAATTATGTTAGATGACTTAAAACAATTAATAAAAGATAGTAAAATTATCTCTTTTGACATTTTTGATACATTGATAACTAGAATTGTGGATAGACCGGAAGCTGTTTTTGAATTGATGGAATTATCCGAGAATATACTTGATTTTAGTAGGATTCGTCAGGAAAAACAAGCAGAAATTGGTACTATATTAATGAAAGAAAAAAATTATCCTCATGCTACACTTGATGAAATATATGATTATATAAAAAAGACTACATCTATAAAAAACGTTGCTTATCTTAAGAAAAAAGAAATTGAAATAGAAAAGGAATTGTTATTTCCTAATAAAGAAATGAAAGATATAGTTAATTTTGCTAAAGAAAATAATAAAAGAATAATAGTAACTAGTGATATGTATTTAGATTTAAAAACAGTAAAAGATATATTAAAAAAGTGTGGATATGATGAATTTGACCATATTTATCTTTCATCTGTAGAAAAGAAAGCTAAGTTTAATAGTGAACTATTTGATTTTGTTATAGAAAATGAAAAGGTCAAACCTAATGAAATACTTCATATAGGTGATAATTATAGTCATGATTATATTAATGCAAAAGAAAAAGGCTTGAAAGTATATCATTATGAAAATACAATTATAAATAATAAAAGTTCTAATTTGGCACTTTCTTTTCATAATGGAATTTGTCGTTTGTTGAAATTAAATGAGAAAGATTTCTTTATAAATTTAGGTGCTAAAGCTGGTCTTTTGTATTTAGCACTTTTTGAAGAGTTAGAGGCATTAAAAAATAAAAAAATATATTTTTTAGCAAGAGATGGATATAATTTATACAACTTGTTTAATAAATATTCAAAGGATAAGAAAGTGACATATGTTTATGCTTCAAGAAGAGCTATGCTTATTCCTAGTATAACGGAAATAAATGATGAAACCGTTAATAATTTACCTCCTTTTACTTTTGGACAGACAGTCGGTGAAATATTGGAGTATGTTTCTTTAAGAGATATATTCACTGATAGTGATTTAAAAGAAGTTGGCATTGATAATTTTTCATATATAATTAAAACCATGGATGATTTTATTAAAGTGCATAATTTATATAAAAATAAAAAATCACAAGTTTTAAAAGTATGTTATAAAGAACGAAAAGCAGCAGAAAAATATTTTAAAAAGTTAGAATTAAGTAAGGAAGAAAATGTTTTTTTTGATTGTGGTTGGAATGGTAGTTCTCAATATTTTTTAGAAAATTTGTTACAAACTTTAAAAATAGATTCAAAAATAAAGTTTTATTATACAGGGATTTTAGATAATACTAAAAGTAGAAAACAATTACATGATAAGTTATTTAAAAGTTATTTGTTTAATATTAATGATAATTTAGAATTAGCAGAAAGGCTTATGGATAATATTGTTATATTAGAACTGTTTTTTGGAGCTCCTCATAATTCTGTGTATCATTATGATTTGAATGAAGATGGATATATATTAGAAGATTTTGAAAGACAGTTAACTTACAAGGATAAAATATATAGAGGATTAGATTTTTATTTTTCTAAAGCTCTTTCTATTTTTAAAAAATATGGTATAACTATTAATCGAGATGATGCTATTAAACCTATTTTAGATTTAATAGAACAGCCAACAGAAGAGGAAGCTATTATGATTGGAGATATTCCAAATGTAGATGGTTTTGCGGCTAAAAAAGGAATAATAAAGTATGTTGCTAAAGTGACGATGGAAGACTTAAAAGTGAATGAAAATACGGAAATATATTGGAAGAAGGGATTATTGACAAGGCCTGATATTTCTTTAGAAGTAAAAGATTTTGTAAGAAAAAAGTATAATATTAATGAGGCGAAAAATGATATAGAGATTAAACAAAATCATAATTCATATTTAAAAAGATTTAAAAGGGCTTTGAAAACACATGGATATAGAACTACATTTTATCTTTTAAAAGAAAAAATCAATAAAAAAGTATTTGATAGTGATGATTATTCTAAATGGATTATAGAAAATGAGAAAAATAAATATAGTACTATACAGTTAAAGTATAATCCTTTAATTTCATTAATAATACCAGTGTATAATGCTAAAAGTAGTGAATTAGTTGAATGTCTTGAATCAGTCTTGAATCAGACTTATAATAATTTTGAGATATGTATAGTTGATGATTGTTCTACTAATAAAGATACTTTAGAAGTGTTAAAAGAATATCAAGATTTAGATAAAAGAATAAAAGTATCTTATCATAGGAAAAATGAACATATTTCAAAAACTACAAATGATGCTATTGCTTTATCTACTGGTGAATTTATTGCTCTTTTAGATAATGATGATGTATTAGCACCTAATGCTTTGTATGAAATGGTTAAGAAATTAAATGAAGATCATACTTTAGATTTTATCTATAGTGATGAAGATAAATTAACTGAAGATGGATCTAAAAGACATTTGCCTTTTTTTAAACCGGATTGGTCACCTGATACTTTTAATTCATTGATGTATACATGCCATTTTTCGTTGTTTAGAAAAACTTTAGTTGATAAAATTGGTGGTTTTACTGTAGGTTTAGATGGTGCACAAGATTATGATTTTGTAATGCGATTTACAGAGGTTACCAATAATATTGCTCATATTCCAAAAATATTATATCATTGGCGTGAAAGAGAGGGATCAATTGCAAATAATCCAGAAGCTAAACCATATGCTCTTGAGGCTATAGTTAAATTAAAGCAGGATTCTTTAAAACGTCAAAGTTTAAAAGGAAAAGTTGTTTATGATAAACGAGTTTATCAATATCGAATAGATTATGAACCTAAACAGTCTAGTTTAACGTTGTTATTGTATGGTAGAGAAGAAAATATTAAAAAGGCACTTGATAATCTTTCTAATTCTAAAGCTTTAAAAGATGTGTATATACTAGATAATAATAACAAAAAAATTGAAAGTAAAGTTCAATATAAAAAAGAAAAATATAAAGAGAATTTATTAACCTCATATAAAAATATTAAAAACAAAATAAATACAGAATATGTTATGTTTTATAATACTGATAATGCTGTTAAAACTGAAGATTTTATTGATCGTTTAACTGGAGCTGCTAATTTAAAAAATACTGGTGTTGTTGGGGCTAAATATATAACTAATGATAATAGAATAGTTAATTGTGGTTTAAGTCCAACAATAAATAAAAATGTATTGAGTGGTATGGATGATAGTGTTCCTCATTATTATTGTCGTAATATTTTACCTTATAATACTTATGCTGTTAGTGATAATTTATTTGTTATAAATAAGCAAAAATTAGATAGAGTTATAGATAGAATTACAGATTTTGAATTATCCTTAGGGAAGGCCTTAATAGAAGAAGGTTATTATAATGTTATAAGAAATGATGTAGTAGTTATTGATGAATTAAAAACAAGTCATAAGAATGTATTTGCTTTATCTTTAATAGATCCATTCATTAATTGTAATTTGGATAGAATAACATTTTTACCTAATATTAATACTACTTATTATGGAAAAATTTTCAAAAATGTTAAGTATAATGATGTAAAAGATGTTTCTTCTGATATAATCTATGAAATAGAGGCAATTAAAACAGAAGAAAACTGTATAATAGAAGGTTATATTTTTAGAAAAAATTTCTATAAAAATAATAGCAATAAGGTATCTTTAATATTAGAAAGTAAAAATAACTGTTATGAAATAACAACAAAAAAGATCTATAATAATAGACCAACTTTAATTTACAATACTAATTTGAACTTTATTTCCTTTAGGACTGTTATAAATTTAAAAAATATTTCTATAGATAATTATAAAATATATATCCATATTAAGAATAAATTATCAAAAACAGATGAAATATATGATTTAAAACAAGAAATAGAAATGAAAGGTGAATAATATGGAGAAGTATGATTTTATTGGCGTTAAAAAAGCTATTATTACAGGAGTAAAAAATCCTAAAATAACCGTTTTAGGAACCATTACTAAAAAAGATTATAAATTTAAAGTATATTCTAATTTAAAAGAGGTACCATATGATTATATTGCTCAAGGAGAAGTTACAAGTTTTGGTATTTCTTCAAATCTTCCAACTAATGCAAAAAAAGTAGAAATATATTTAATAACTGATGGTGAAGAGTATTTAATATATGAGGGAAGTACTAGCTTTTTAAAAAGATTAGTAAAGAGAATGATTAATACTATTAAAAATATCTTTAGAAAAATTGGTCATATATTTTATGTTCTTTTTAAGGGGATTAGATTTCTTTGGAAGGAGTATCATTTTTTAGTTCCTCCTAGTTTATGGCCTAAATATTATAATGATTTAAAAAACAGCTTAAGAAGAGGAAGTAATAATTTATATAATCCTCTTAATCAAGCAGATTATCAAAAATGGTTAGATAGAAATGTCCAAATAGAAGAATATGAAGAATTAGGGTTTCAGCCACTGGTTTCTATTTTAACACCTGTATATAATGTTTCAGCTGATCTTATTTTATCTACTGCTGATTCTGTAAAAAATCAAATATATCAAAATTTTGAGTGGTGTTTAGTAGATGATTGTTCTACAAATCAAGAGACAAAAAAAGCATTAGAAACTATTTCTAAAATGGATAAGAGATTCCATATTAAATATCGTAAAGAGAATGGCCATATTTCTAAAGCAAGTAATGATGCTTTAAAAATGGCTAAAGGGGTATATATAGCTTTACTAGATCATGATGATGTATTAAGTAATGATGCTTTATATCAAATGGTAAAGAAATTAAATGAAGATAAAAAATTAGATTTTATCTATAGTGATGAAGATAAAATAAATATTCATGGAAAATATTGTGAACCTCATTTTAAACCAGATTTTTCTCCTGATACTTTATTAAGTTTAAATTACATTTGTCATTTTGCTTTTATTCGTAAAAGCTTAGTTGAAAAAGTAGGAGGTTTTTCTGTTGGATTAGAGGGGGCACAAGATTATGATTTGTTTCTAAAGATAACAGAGAAAACAAATAAGATAGCACATATACCAAAAATACTATATCATTGGCGTATGAGTGAAAATTCAACAGCAATGTCTATAACAAATAAGAATTATGCAAAGGATACTGGAAAGAAAGCTTTAGAGCAAGCATTAATACGAAGAAAAATAGATGGAGAGGTTTTAATCGATAAAAAAAGCGGTTATTATACAATTAAATATCATTTAAAAAAAGAACCACTGGTTTCTATTATAATTCCAACTAGAGATTATGTAGATATTTTAAAGAAATGTATTGATTCTATTTATGATAAAACAATATATAAAAACTTTGAAATAATTGTGGCAAATAATGATAGTAAAGAAAAAGAAACTCTTGATTTCTTTAAAGAATATAAGAAAAAATATAAAAATTTTAAAGTTGTTGATTGTATTATGAATTTTAATTATTCTAGAATTAATAATATTGCTGTGTCTAAAGCTAAAGGAGAATATATACTGTTATTAAATAATGATACTGAAGTTATTTCTAATGATTGGTTGAATAATATGGTAGGATATGCTAGTCAAAAACATGTGGGAGTGGTTGGTGCTAAATTATTATATGAAGATGGAACTATTCAACATGCAGGTGTTTTGTTGGGGTTAGGTGGAGTAGCTTCACATGCTTACATTAATTCTCGTGATGATGAAACTGGTATTTATGGTAGACTTAGAGTTCCATATAATTATAGTGCTAATACAGCAGCCTGTTTTATAGTAAGAAAAGAAGTATATGACAAAGTAAAAGGTTTAAATGAAAAGTTAGAAGTAGCATATAATGATATTGATTTTTGTATAAGAGTCTTAAAAGAAGGATATTATAATGTTTTTCTTCCACAAGTTAAATTAATGCATTATGAGTCTAAATCAAGAGGACTTGATACAACTAGTGAGAAGTATAAGAGATTTTTAGAAGAGTCAAAATATATGTATGATAACTGGAAAGATATTATAGAAAATGATCCATTCTATAATCCTAATTTTAGTAAAAAAGGTTGGTTTATGCTTGATAAAAACAAGGAGATGTAATTATGATAGAAAAAATAAGATCAAAATGGTCATTAGTAGAGTTTCTGTTAATATCTTTAGCTATTGTTGTTGCTTTTTTGCCAATGTATATTGTTTATTCTCAAAAAATAACAATTACTATTTGTTTAATAATAGTGGAGCTAGTAAATATTGCTTATTATTTTTGGAAAGATAAAGTAATAAAAATTTTCGATTTTATTATAAGATATCGTTATATATTAGCTATATTTTTGTTTATCTTTTTAGTGATGTTTAAAATAAGTGGGTCTTCTATTGGAATTTATAATACTTATTTTCCTAGTGAAGGAAAAAATGCTCAAAATGATGTGTTATTAGGAGAAAGTAGATCAATTCGGTCTGATGAGTGGATGGTACATACTCCGTACTATTTTTCGCAATATTATAATAATTATCAAAAAGATAGTAATCTAATGAGTTTATCTGGTCAAGATATGATTATTGGTTATAATGCACCTGTAAAGGATATAAGTATTTTGGCAAAACCGTTGACTTGGGGATATGTTCTATTAGGTAATGAATATGGTTTATCTTGGTATTGGTGTTTAAAAACTATAATTTTTATTTTAGCTAGTTTTGAAGTGTGTATGATCATTACTAAGAAAAATAAAATATTGTCAGTTTTAGGAGCGTTTTTAATTTCTTATGCTCCAGCAATGCAATGGTGGTTTGTTCCACATATTTGTGATGTTTTCCTTTGGGGAACGACTTTATTAGCATTGGGGTATCATTTCTTTACTGCTAAAAAAAGGTGGTTAAAAAATTTATATACACTTTTTCTACCGTTGGTTGCTTCGGTCTTCGTTTTAGCTTTATTTCCTTCTTGTCAAATACCTGTAGGTTTGATTGCTATAGCTTTACTTGTAGTATTTTTAATTCGTGATAAGAAAGATATTACTTTTAAAAAGAAAGATATTTTTAGAATTATTTTTATGGTAATAGTGGCTTTGATAATATTAGGCTATACAATTTTAGGTAGCAAAGAAGCTATAGAGTTACTTTATAATACTGCTTATCCTGGTAAACGTGTATCTTTAGGTGGAAATTATACTTTAGATAGGATATTTACTAACCTAACAACCTTATTTTTACCGTATAAGGATAGTAATGTTTTAAATAATTGTGAGGTTAGTACTTTTATTCATTTTGCACCAATATTTTTGGTTTTATTTCCTTTAATGATTAGGAAATTAAAAACGTATAAAGATAATAATTTAATAATAGGGAAGACTTTATTTATTATTCTTCTAATTGAAGTATTTTTTATGCTAGTAGGTATACCAGAAACTTTAGCAAAAATAACCTTGTTTTCTTATATAAATCGCATGGATATTGTTTATGGATTTACTGCTACTTTATTTACAATTTATATGATAAATACTTTATTTAAGTATAAGGATTTAGTTAAATTCAAACATTTTTTAATTTCTTTAATTATTTATTTAGGATGTTATATTTTCTTTATTAATAAAGAAAATCTTGAGTATTTACCTATTTATCTTTATTTATTTGAAATAGTTGTTTTTGGAGTGATTTTAATAGCTATTTATAAAGGTAGAAAGTATTTTTCTATGAGTTTAATTTTCTTATTATTAATAATATCATCATTTACTATAAATCCTATTAGAATTGGTATAGATCCAATTGAAGATCATGAATTAGTAGATGCTGTTAAGAAATTAAATGAAGAAGATGAGGGCTATTTTTTAACAACAAATAATATTCAAATTAGTTCTTTGTTGTTAGCTAACGGACTAAAAGTTGTGAACGCAGTTAATTTTTATCCAGATATGGAGAAGTGGGAAGTAATAGATTCAAGTAAAAACCATGAATATGATTATAATCGTTATCTTCATTTTATGATAACTTTAAGTGAAGATAATAAGACAAGATATAAATTAATACAAAATGATTTGTTAGAATTAGATATTTCTCTAAAAGATTTGAGTAAATGGAATATTAAATATTTAGTTACACCAATTGATATAGATGAGTTAAATTGGTATGAAGATGTTGTTAATTATCAGCTTATAGAAGATATTCAAGGATATAGAATTTATAAATTAAAGTGGAGGATCTAATAAAATGAAGAAAATTATATGTTTACTTTTAGCCTGCTATACGACTTTATCAGTTCCATATTACTTAAATATGGCGAGTGTAAATAATATATTCATTATTGCTATAATAATGTGTTTGTATTACTTTTATCAAAGACAGATTGTAAGAATAAATAAAAGGAAAGGATTTTTTTCAGTCATTTTCTCTTTTCTTTTTTCAATATCTTATATTTTAGGAAAATATTTTGAACAATATAAAACTATTGATGGTTTTTTCTCGCTTCAAAATTTTTTGAATTTTGGGGCTCTAGTTATTTTTATTTTCTTTTTGACAATATTAATTTATACTAAATTAGAAACAAGTAATTTAACAAATAAAGCAATTATATTAGATAGAAAGAAAACATATATTATAATTTTTATTATTTTTCTTTTGTTTCTTTTACCTAGTTATTTAGCACTATATCCTGGTATTGTTACAGTAGATGGTTTTGCTCAACTTTTTATGGGATATAGTGATAGTTTTACTGCTCATCATCCACTTATTCACACTCTATTATTGAATGGTTTTTATAACTTTGGATCTTTATTTAATAACCCTAATTTAGGAATTTCTATTTTCTCTTTTATTCAAATGTGTTTTATAGCTTTTTCTTTTACATATACAATATATATAATTTATAGATATACTAAAAATAAGTATTTAGTTATTATTGGTATAATTTTCTTTATTATTTGTCCTTTAAATTCTATTCTAATGATGTATATGACTAAAGATATTATATTTTCTGCCTTGTTTTTACTTTTTTTTGATTTTTCTATTAAATTAGTATTAGAAAAAGCGATGTCTAAAAAAGATTTTTTTATATATTTAATATTAGGAATTTTGATGTGTTTATTTAGAAATCAAGGTATTTATGTAGTTGCTTTTTCGTTGCTTTTTGTTTTGTTTGTTTATCGTTCTAAAAAAATTATATTGCTTTTAATTTTGATTCCAGTAGTTACTATTGGTGTGAATAAGACATTGATAATATTAACAGATGCTAAAGAAGTATCAACTGCAGAAATGTTAAGTGTTCCTATTCAACAATTGGTGAGATCATATAATCTAAATCCAGATAGTTTTACAAATGAGGATAAAGAAGTATTATATAAATATGTTAAGAAAAATGTATTAATGAAATATATTCCAGAAATATCAGATCCAGTAAAAGCTAAATTTAATAATAATTATTTTAGCAAGGATAAAATTTCATTTATAAAATTATGGTTATCTATAGGATTAAAAAACAAATTAAATTATATTGATTCATTTTTATATGGAAATTATGTTTATTTTTATTTAGATGCTAAATTGCCACATTGGGGTACTTTGTTGCCATATAATGATATAGGTACGAAAAGTGCTAAAGAAATGTTTGGCATAACTTCTTCTTCATATTTGAAAGAACTAAAGAATAATAAGGAAAAAGATATTTTAGTGGCTGACTATCAAAATGATTTTTTATTGGGTATTGTTGCAAGTCCAGCTTTGCCGTTTGTTCTTTTGATGTTTACTATTATTTATTGTTTTTATAAATGTAAATATCGCTTTTTATTTCCTTTATCTCTTATTTTGGGGATATGGGGTACTATTATTTTAGGTCCTGTTATTTCTATTAGATATGCTTATCCATTAGTTTTATGTGTACCGTCTTTGATTAGTATTCCTTTTTTATTAAATAAATTTGATAATAACGCAGTAAAAAAGAGTAAAAATAATTAATTAATAAAAAATAGGTAGAAATTGATAAAAATAAATTCTACCTATTTTTTC
>CALVTA010000032.1 GCA_944359735.1 uncultured Bacilli bacterium
GAAGCATCAAAGCCTCCATTTGCCCATATCAAACCTCTAATTTGTGGAGACTGATAAGAACTATAAGCACCTATATTAAAGTAGTTATAAATACCACTATATGTCTTACCATTACCACAAGAATTAAGAGCATTCCAACTATTAGGATTACTTGCATAACCTAAATTATTTAAACAACTATTATCAACTGAGAAAGTAAAACTACCTCCTGTTGTAGAAATACTATCAATACTACCTTTTTCTTGCCTAATCCTACTAGCAAGATATACTGGACTAACATTATAAGTTTTAGCAGTATTCATTAGGATATTTAAGTATTCATTAGTATTTAAGAAAGTTCCACTAGTAACCCCTCTTACAGCAGCTTCTGTTTGAATAGATGAATTATACTTTAAGTTTTCAAACATAAAGATATATTCTTCTGATAAAAAATTTCTAGGATCCAAATAATAAGATACTGTATCTCTACTAGCTACATACCAACCTGGTTCTATCTGTTGATATACCCCATTTTGATAATATGGCCATTCTTTACTTCTTAAAGTCTCATCAGTTCCATCTACTAAACTAATCTCTCCATAACTCTCATTAGTTACCGCTTCATCAAAAGAAATACCAATAAATATAGGAGTAAATATCCAGTTAGGATGCTTCTCATGTATTGCCTTTAAATAAGGTAAATAACTCTCTTTAAATCCTTTACTTAACATTTCCTTTTCAAAATCCCCATTAAGATCTACATCAGCGACATCTATAACTGCCTGATCACTTGAACAAATATATCCTTCTAAATCATTATATCTAACCTTATACCAAGCATTTTTACAACCATAACCACTATCTCCATCAATACTAATTACATCAACTTTAGTACCTGCTACTAACACTCCATCAGTAACACCGCCAACTAATTCACCGCCTGGTTTTTCTCTAAAATATTTATTAGTATTTAACACTATATAAGTCTTAGCATTAACAACAGGAATAAAAGTAAAGAGCATAACAAAGATGAGTAAAATACTAACCAACTTCTTCATACACTATCAACTCCTATTCTTCTATTTACATTATAACAGAATATTCTACAAATTTCTCTAAAAAAGACACAAATAACCGTCAACTTTACAATACAAACAAAAGTACAGTGGTTGAAAGATAATAAAATATAGTCTATAATTATAGGGTACAATTTTTTATTTACGTGGAGGTCATTTGATGAGAAAGAATAAAGAGAAAAACGAAGAAAAAAAAGATAAGAAAAATAAAAAATGTAGGTTATGGCTTTTAATAGTAAGTATTATTGTTATATTAAGTAATCTATTTGCCATATATAATATCCTGTTATTAGGACCGATTGAAGAAGTAATAAGATATATTATTATAGGAATATTCGTTATTTTAGATTTAGTAATTATTTTTAAGGTTAGATCTAAAAGACGACATAAAGAAAAGAAAGCAAGACTTCTTACCTTCTTTTTAATACTTTATTTAATTATAAACTGTGCCATCAGCGGCTTAATAATGTATGCTTATGGTACACTTTCTAGTATTAATAGAGATACTGTTACCTACTCTAGTAGTTTAATAGTACCTTCTACAAGTGAAATAGAAAATGTAAAAGACTTAAAAGATAATACAATAGGAATACTTTCTGATGAAGCATCTCCTGAAGGAAATATTATTCCAAATGAAGTTATTGATGAAAATAATTTAAAAGATAATAACGAAATAGTAGATTATGAAGATTATTTCTCTATGATGGCTGATTTATACGAAGGTGAAATTGATGCTTTATTTGCCCCAACTGACTACCCTTCTATGTTTACTAGTATTGAAACATATGAAAATATCACTGATGAAACAAAAATTATTTTAACTCAAGAAAAAAAGATGAAAAAAGCTAGTACTAGTAATAGAGAAACATCATCAGCCGGTAAATCCGTAACTGAACCATTTACAATTTTATTAATGGGTGTTGATTCTGCTGAAGAAGGACTTTCCAAAAACACAGTTGCTAATGGTGATAGTTTAATTCTAATTACATTTAATCCTAATACATTAAACGCAACAATGCTAAGTATACCTAGAGATAGTTATGTGCCTATAGCATGTTGGAGTGGCACTCCAGAAAACAAAATTACACACGCTGCAGCCTATGGCACTGATTGTATGATGAGTACCATTGAAAATTACTTTGATATTACAATTGACTACTACGCTAAAATAAACTTCAAAGGATTAGTTACTCTTGTTGACACACTTGGAGGAATAACTGTTGAAGTACCACAAGATTTATGTACTGACAATTCTAACCGTGAAGGTGAAGTTTGTATAAATGAAGGAATTCAAACCTTAAATGGTGAACAAGCCTTAGTACTTACAAGAAACAGAAAACAACTAGCGGCAGGAGATTTAGATCGTGGATTAAATCAACAACTAGTTATTCAAGGTATTTTAAACAAAGTTAAAGATTTAAAAAATATTAATCAGGTTATGGAAGTATTAAACACAGTTACTAATAACCTTGACACAAACTTTACTGAACAACAAATTTTATCATTTTATGATATTGCCAAAGATATAATGAATAATGCTTTACAAAAAGATGATGCCGATCTAATTAATATTGAGCAACTATATTTAGATGGTACAGGCCAAATGATTTATGACGAAAGAAGTAGATTAGTATTATGGAATTATGTTCCAAATACAGCAAGTCGTGATGATATTATAGAAGCTATGAAAATCAATCTTGAAGAAAAAGAACCAGAAATGATCAAAGAATTCTCATTCTCCATCAATGATGAAGATTATGAAAAAACTATCACAGGCACTGGTCCATACAAAAAAACATTTACTTATGATTTATTACCTGATTTTACAGGAGACAGTGAAAGTCAAGCAAGAAGCTATGCCAATGCACATGGTATTAGTGTCACATTTAAAGGAAGTGGTAGTTACGTTGTTAGCCAAAGTTATCCTGCTAACAAAAGAATAGATTTAATAAGTGGTAGTGTAGTATTAACATTATCAGGTGGTAGTAACAACAATAGCAGCAACAATAATAATAGTAATAACAGCAATAATAACACAAACACTAATCCAATCATTCCAGACACCGAACCTGAAGAACCTACAGAACCAGAAGTTCCTACAACACCTGAAGAACCTACAGAACCAGAAGTCCCTATAATTCCGGAAGAACCATCTGAACAACCAGATGAATAAAGAGATAAGCAAACAAGCTTATCTCTTTTCCTTTCAAGAATTTAAATTTTCTAAATACTCTACTGCTTCATCAAAAGTACCTATCGCTTTAATATCAATATCATAATTATTCTTCTCTTTTTCTTTTAAAGCTTCTTTATAATTATCTCCCTTAGGAACTAAAAACAAATCTGCTCCTGCTTTAATCGCTCCATTCAATTTATATTTAACACCTCCGATTTCCCCTACCGTACCATCAGAACTAATAGTACCAGTACCGACTATCTTTAAACCATTAGTTAAATCACCCATAGTCAATTTATCATAAATAGCAAGAGTCAACATTAATCCACCACTAGGACCTCCTTCACTATCTTTAAACTTAAGTTCCAATTTAGGATCTGTCTCAAACTCATAAATAGTACTAACAGAAATACCAGTTAACTTAGTATTATTAGAAATTTTAATTGTAGCATCAACTTCTTTTTTTTCATTATCTCTAATAACAGTTACTTTTAAAGTATCGCCTTTATTATATTTATTAATCTCTTCAGTATAATCTGTTAATTCATCTATCTTCTTTCCATTAACAGAAACTAACTCATCTCCTACTCTTAAGCCATTAGCCTCCTTATTATCTACATAAATAACATAAAAATGTTTATTTTTAATCTCAAAATCTCTATTAGCTTTATTATATGCTAACATAATAGCAGTTTGATTAGCATTTTCCAAATATACTTTATTTCTAAACATTATATCTTCATTACTTTCATCTTCATCCAACTCTACGTTCTCCTTTTTCTCAACATCATAAGAAGGAATAATATTACCTAAAATGAAAGAAGCAACATTACCCTCTAATTCTCTTACGTAAGCGAAATTAAGACTACCTTCACTTTTAGAACCATTATCTATTTCTACTCTATCATCAATATCAATAGTACCTCCTCCAGCATAAATATAATAAGGCAAAGGAAAAGTAAGTACAAAATAACATATTAATAAAAAGATAATACTTTTATAATTTTCTTTCATAAATTTTTTAAACTTCAAATAAACTTTATTAAACATAACATCAGTCCTTACTATAACATTATACCAAAAGAAGGTAATTTTATGAAAAGAAAATATCAAGAATTATTAGCAGTACTAATAATATTATTTATCTATTTAGGTATTTTTTTAAAACCATCTCTAATTATAGAAAGTGGTATTTCTAGTATTAATCTTTTTAAAAACAAACTATTTCCTTCTATCTTCCCTTTTTTTGTCTTGGCTTCATTATTACTAGAACTAGGTCTTGCTGATAAAATTAGTCATAAATTAGATTTTATCTTTAAAAGGCTATTTCATATTGAAGGAAACAGTGCCTTTATAATACTGGTCAGTATAATTTCAGGTTTCCCTAGTGGTTCTAAATATATTGCTATTGCTTACAAAGAAAAATGTATAGATAAAAACACTGCTAACTATCTGCTAACTTTTACTCATTTTGCCAATCCACTATTCGTTCTTGGAACTTGTGGACTCATTTTAAATGATTTATCACTTGCCTATAAAATTCTCATAATTCAAATTCTTGCTAATATAATTCTTGGTATTATTCTAAGGCCCAAAAAAATAATATCTTCAAAAAGAAATTATAAGAATCATAACAGTTCATTTTTAGAAGCTCTACCAAAATCTATAAATGATGCTATTAAACTACTATTATTTATGTTAGGTTCTATTACCTTCTTTATGTTCTTAAGCAAACTAATTACTTCTTTCTTATCTTTAAATGCTTTTTTTGAAACATTTATAACTGGAATACTAGATATGACTAGTGGTATTAGCCTTGTCTCTACTCTAAATATAAGTAACTATCTTAATGGTCTTATTATCCTTTCCTTTATTACTTTTGGTAGTTTCTCTGTTCATTTACAAGTTTTAAACAATATAAAAGAAGAAGATTTAGAATATAAATATTTCTTTATAGGCAGAATTATTGAAACAGCTATTGCACTTCTTCTTTACATATTAATTTAATAAACATAATTAACAGGACAGCTGATCGTAAAAGAATAAGTTTCATCTTGAAAATTAGGATGATTTAAAACAATTGTAATTATTAAATATCCATTAACAGCAGCAATATAATTTATATTAGATTCATCACTCAATACTAAATCAGCAATCCCAGGAATCTTGTAATCTATAACTTCTCCACTCTTTCCATAACTAATAACTCCCTCATCTGGTTTAATTGCAATAGTAGTAGTATAACTGCTAGGACTATCAAAAGATAGATTAGCACTATATTTATCTTCACTAACACTAGTAACTTCAATCAAATGTCCTTTAATTAAATCATCTTGAATTACTTTTTGTAAATTATTACTAAAAGATACCACTTCATTATTAATTGCCTCTATTTGTTCTCTATTACGATAATTTAAAATTAAATTATACATACTAACTACAATAGTTGAAACAATAATAAAACACACTAACAACTCAACAGAAGTAATTCCTCTTTTATTAAGTATCATTACTATCACCTATCCTTTAAACAGTTCTATATTTCCATATTTATAAATATCATTTGAAGTATACTCAATAATTACTCTATAATATCCTGTATCTGGAGTTTTACTTGTGTTTTTACTATAAGTAGGCAAATAAGAAATATATTCTCTAAAATCTCTGCTAAAATCTCTATTATCTTTAATAAAATCTTTAAATTTAACTGTAGAATAAGATGTTAAATATATTTTAGATATATTATTCATAGTTTTAAAAGAAGAACAGGAAGATATTCCATCTGAATTAGTATATAAATCACAATTACTAATATCAAGATATCCTACATTTTTAACTGTATTATAATTATCATCAGAAAGGCCCTTTAAAGCTATCATTCTTGCCCAATGAACTAAATATGTTGATTCTACTGTATCATAATTCTTATATCTTTCATATTCACCAATAAGAGGAAAAAAATTAGTATAAAGCAATGAAAAAATACCCATAATAAAAACACCAACAATTAACGTTTCTACTAACATAAATCCTTTTTTATTTACTGTTTTTGTCTTTTTCATTCTAAGCTCCTCTTGTAATTAAGTTATTCTTAATATATAATATATTATAGTAAAAGATTAGAATAAAGTAAAGGGGTTGATACTTTGGTAACATATGATATGACTAAAACGCCTATAGTTAATGTTGTAGATGATATTATTGCCTATGCTTCAAATAAAGGAGCCAGTGATATTCATTTTGACCCACGTGAAGATTTTTTAATGGTTAGAATTAGAATTGATGGTGATTTACAAGATTATACAAAGATACCAAAAATATATGAAAGAAACTTGATTACAAGAATCAAACTTATCGCTAATATGAATATAACTGAAAGTAGACTACCTCAAGATGGATCTATTAAAGGTAATATTAAAGGTATAAATTTAGAAACACGTGTTTCTACTCTTCCTACTAATGAAGGAGAAAAATGTGTTATTCGTATCCTTGATTATTCTAGAAGTTTAGAAGGTATAGAATCACTTGGATTTAATGAAAATAATTTCAAAAAACTAAAAAAAATGATCGCTGAACCAAATGGTATAATTCTAATTACCGGTGCAACCGGTTCTGGTAAAAGTACTACAGTTTATTCTATCCTTCAAGTTTTAAACAAAAAAGAGACAAATATAATTACTGTTGAGGATCCAATAGAAATGAATATAGAAGGATTAAATCAAGTTCAAGTTAATAGCGAAATAGGACTTGACTTTGCTACTGTTTTAAGATCAATCTTAAGACAAGACCCAAACATTATTTTAATTGGTGAAATCCGTGATAGTGAAACTGCAAAAATCGCTGTTAGAGCTTCTATTACTGGACATTTAGTCTTATCTACAATTCATACTAATAATTCCTTAAGCACAATTGAAAGACTACTAGATATGAATGTTGAAAGATATTTATTATCTAGTGCCCTTTCTGGAATTATCTCTCAAAAACTAGCAAAGATGGTTTGTCCTTACTGTCATATTAAAGAAAAAACTACACCTTATCAGAAAAAAATCTTTAAGATGGCCTTAAATCAAGATATAGAAGAGATTTATAATGCTAATCCTAACGGCTGTGATAAATGTAACAATGGTTATCATGGACGTATTGCTATTCAAGAAGTTTTAATGATCAATGACGAGATTAGAAATGCTTTAAATGAGGAAAATTTAGAAAAAGATGACTTAAATAAATTAGTATATAAATCAGATGTAATTACTATGCTTCAGGATGGACTTTTAAAAGTATTAAATGGATCTACTACATTTGACGAAATTTATAGAATAATTGATGTTGACGACGATTTAGATATTTATTGTAAAATTAAAGGAATAACTTATGAAGAAAATAATGAAGTAGAAAACAAAAAAACACAATTAAAAGATGAAATATTATAAAAGAGCACTGACAATTTAATAGTGCTCTTTTATAATAACAGTTTTAAATAATTTTTCTTTTATTTACTAACCCAACAAATAAAGCCAATTTATTTAGTAGAGCTTTTTTCTCGTTCCAATTTAATTATTTTTACATAACTAATAGTACTAATAAAAATCATACCTATATTTAAAATAACTACTAAAATAGCAAAAAGATTAATATCTTTAAAATCATGAACAATACTCATAAACTCATTTTCTACTAAAACATCACGAGTAGAAAAATAACTTAAAGTCAAAATTAATGTAACTAAAAAATAAATAAAAGAAAATACCCCCAACTTAATCTTTCTAAACCTAAAAAATTTATAAGTACAAACAGCTTCAATAGCCATAAATAAGAAAATTATTACTAAAAATAAATAGTTACCCATACTACATACCTCCTAATATAATTCTTTTGGTAATATTTTATCAAGTGCTTTACTAATAACTAAACTCGATTGTTCTAACTTTTCCTCTTCTTCTTCAGTTAATTTAATATTTATAACTTTCTCTACTCCATCTTTACCTATCACCACAGGAGTAGAAATATAAACATCATAAACAGTATTATAATTAGAAACAGGATAAACTTTCTTTAAATCATTAAGAACACATAATGTAAGTTCTAACAAACAACCACCTACACCTTCACTAGTATAACCCTTATGGTCAACAATTACCCTTCCCATATTCCTAGTCTCACTCTCTAACTCTTGTTTCTCAGTAAACGATAAAAAACAACTTAAATTCTCAAGTCCAATATTAGCATTATTCCAAGCAACAAATTGACTATTACCATGTTCACCTAAAACATAGACATTAATATCATTAGGTTTAACTTTAATCTTCTTACTTATTAAAGACTTAAGCCTAGCAGTATCAAGCATAGTACCAGTTCCAATCACCTTATTATAAGGGTGATCTGTATAATGAGCAATCAATTCTGTAATAACATCTAAAGGATTAGATGCAACCAAATAAATTCCTTTAAAAGAAGTCTCTCTAAGATTATTAGTTATATCAATAATTATTTCATTTGCCTTATCCAAATCACTTAATCTATCCTTAGAGGATTGTTCAACACCTGCTGTTATTACAACAATATCAGCCTCATTACAATCAGAATAATTTCCTATTCTTATATCAATATTACTATTTCTATAAACTAAAAATTGTTCTAAATCAAGTATCTCACCCTCCAATTTATCCAAATCCAAATCTATCAATCTAATATCTAATGGAACATTAATATCTAGACAAAGTTTTCTTAAATAACTAAGACCAACATTACCACAACCAATAATTACAATCTTCTTCATAAGTCACATCCCTCTATGATTAGTTTATCACAAAAAATAATAATTATAAAGAAAAATAACCATATTAAAATACGCTACTCACAGTAAGCGTATTTTAGAATTACTTTAATATTTACACATCTTTATTTTTAAAAGCTTTAAAAAACTTACTCCAAACTTTCTCATTAGAATAATTAAGGATACCTACTTTATAAACTCTAATACCAAAATGTAATAATAAGTAAATAAATATAATCAAAACAATAATAGAAATTATTATATCAATAATACCAATTTGTCCCATCATATACAAACTTGGACTAACAAAAGATGATAAAAACGGAACATATGATAATATTCTAATTAGAATAGATCCATTAAACATTCCTGCCATTATTGCTAAATAATAACCAGCTAATGATATAAAAACAAGTGGTGTTTGTAATTGACTAAAATCCTCCATATTGACAGTCATTGAAGCAAGAATACCTGCAACTACTGAATATGCAATAAAAGATAATACTATTAATATTAAAGTTAAAGGAATAACATATATTAACTTATCTACAAATCCAGTAGATACCAAACTATCAAATATAGAAGTAATATCACTAGGCATAGATAAACCTCCACTTAACATATCAGTACTTATTAATAAACCTATAATAGCATATATAATCAATAATAAACCTTGAAGAATCACGAAAACATTACTAGCTAAAATTTTAGATAAAAGATGAGTTTTAGGAGAAACATTAGAAATAATTATTTCCATACTACGAGTAGTCTTTTCCTCACATATCTCTCCTCCTATCATTTGAATCAAAAAAATAGTAAGCATAAAGAAAGGCAAAATTACAGTAGGAAAAACACTACCCATAATAATTTCCATATTTTCATCAACACTATTTTCATCACTAAGAACAACTCTATCAATAGAAACAGGAGTAGAAATTTCTGTTAAAATACTAGGATCTATATTATTTAAAGTCATACCAATCGCACTTTTAGTAGAATTTAAACTTTGAGACAATACTTGATAAGTAACACTATCTATTTTTTCCTCAGAAATAATTTTAGCAGTCAAGTATTCTTTGTTACTATTATTTAAAACAATTATGATTTCGTCATTATCTAAATTACTTTCTTCTTCATGCAAAGATTTATCACTCAAATTAACTGTTAATTTTAACTCTTCATTTTCACCTTTTAAGCTTGAAGAAAAAGACTTAATATTTTCTTTTAACAGATTATAACTATTGGTATTATTATCAATAACTGTAATTTGTATTTTATTATCAAAGTCTCCTCCAAAAAAGTTAATAAGAGAATTCATATTTAAAAGCAAAATTATCGCTAACGCTAATATTATATTAGTAATAACAAACCATTTAGAATTAATCTTTTTCTTTAAACTGACTTTAGTCAAATACCAAAATTTCTTACTCATGAATACCACCTACTTTTTCAATAAATATTTCATTTAAACTAGGTTCTACTAAATCATATTTAGTAATATTAAAATTCTTAACTAAAGAAAAAATTTTAGGTGCAACAGATTTATCTTCAATTTTTACTTCTATCTCTCCCCTTACTTTAGAGACACTAATAACTCCTTTCACTTTTTTTATCTTTTCAAGCGGTAGTTCTTCACCTCTTAGCATAATATTTTTGATTCCATATTCTTCTTTTATATCTTTAAGCATACCACTAACAACCGGATGACCTTTCACTAAAATAACTAACTTCTCACAAAAATCTTCAATATATTCCATCTGATGAGATGAAAATATTATAGAACATCCTTCTTTCTGCAAAGTATAAATAGCCTCTTTCATAAGTTTAACATTGATAGGATCAAGCCCTGTAAAAGGTTCATCAAGTATTAATAATTTAGGGTGATTAATAATAGCAGAAATAAATTGAATCTTTTGTTGATTACCTTTAGATAATTCCTTAATCTTTCTATTTTTATAACTACTTATCTCAAATTTCTCCAACCAATTATCAATATCTCTTTCTATAGTTCTCTCATCAAGCCCCTTTAAAACTCCATAAAATTTAAGTTGTTCTAAAACTGTAAGCTTAGTAAGTAAACTTCTCTCTTCTGTAACAAAACCAATTCTATCAGTAGTATTATAATTTATTTCCCTCCCATCAAGTAAAACCTGTCCTTCATTAGCATCAATTAAACCCATAATAATCCTAAAAGTAGTAGTTTTACCAGCACCATTTTCACCAAGCAAACCAAAAATTTCACCATCTTTTACCGTGAATGACAAGTCAGATACAGCCTTATTATTTCCATAATATTTTGCAATATGTTTAACTTCAAGCATAATATTCTCCTTAAGTTTTAAATTTATTAATTATTTTTCTCTTCCGCCAATTCTTTATTATAACGATCAATCGCATCTTGCCATGTTGGTAATAATTCAAAGTTCTCTTCTAATTTAGATTTATCAAGTTTTGAATTTCTAGGACGATAAGCTTGTTTAACGCCAGTTATTTCTAAATATTCCTCTGTTGTGACTTTATTCACCTTAACATCCTTACTATTAGATCTAAAAATATAATCTGCAAACTCTGCCCAACTACAATAACCACTATTAGTAATATTATAAGTACCATACCTTTCAGTATTAGACATATCAACTAACATTTTAGCAAGATCAACTGTATAAGTAGGGCTTCCTATTTGATCATTAACAACATTTACTTCCTTATTATTCTCTGATAATTTTAACATTGTTTTTATAAAATTATGACCATTAATACCAAATACCCAAGATATTCTTGCAATAAAATGTTTAGGATTACGTCTTACTTCCTCTTCTCCTAAGTACTTTGTCTTACCATAAACACTTTTGGGGTTTACTCTATCTTGCTCTTTATATTCACCTTCCTTTGTACCATCAAAAACATAATCAGTTGACATATATATAATAGTAGAATCTAAAGCAATTGAAGCATCTACAATATTTTTAGTGCCAACTACATTAATTTTGTAAGCATCTTCCTCCATAGACTCTGCTTTATCTACAGCAGTAAAGGCAGCACAGTGAAAAATAACATTTGGATTAAAATCTTTCACAACACTTTCTACTTCAGATTTTTCAGTAATATCCATTTCTTCTTTATCTATAGCAAGAATATCATCTTCACTAACACCCCTTTTTAATAATTCTCTTTTTATATCATAACCTAATTGTCCTTTATAACCTGTAATTAAATACTTCATTATTTCCTCCTAAAAAACAATACTTTAGAATCATTAAGTCTTGGATGATTTTGATCTTTTTCAGATAGAATTGGTTCACTAATACCATTTTCCTGAAACATCTCTTCCCAATTTATACTAAGATCAGGATCATTCCAAAGAATTCCCCCTTCTTTATCTGGAGCATAACTATTATCTACTAAATATTGAAAAATAGTATCATCTTCTAATGAAATAAAGCCATGAGCAAAACCACGAGGAACAAACAATTGTCTGTTATTATCTTCAGTTAATTTTACAGCTGTAAATTTACCATATGTATCAGAATCTTTTCTAATATCAACAACTACATCAATAGCAGAACCTTTAATTACTTCAACTATCTTAGCTTGACACATTGGATCTTCTTGAAAATGAAGTCCTCTAACTACTCCTTTACAACTTTTACTTCTATTGGCTTGTTTTACTCCTTCAAAACCTAATTCTTTTAAATTAGCTTCTATATAATAAGGTGAAAAATAACCTCTTTCATCCCCAAATTTATCTGGTTCTAAAATATAACAATCTAATAGATTAGTCTCTATTTTTTTCATATTATTTCTCCTCCACAATTTCCATTAAATGTTTACCATAAGTATTTTTTTTCATCAATAATGCCTGTTTAAGAACATCATCTTTACTTAACCATCCATTTCTATAAGCAATCTCTTCCGGACAACAAATAGTAATATTTTGATGTTCCTGAATAGTTGCTACAAAATTAGTAGCATCAAATAAACTTTTGAATGTTCCAGTATCAAACCACCCATAACCTTCATTTAAAGTAATGACATTTAATTTAGACTCATCCAAATATAACTTATTTAAATCCGTTATTTCCAACTCTCCCCTTTTTGAAGGTTTTAAATTTTTAGTCTTTTCAATTACAGTATTATCATAAAAATAAAGTCCTGTAACAGCATAATTGCTTTTAGGTCTACTAGGTTTTTCCTCTACACTTAAAACCTTTCCATTCCTATCAAATTCAACTACACCAAAACGTTCTGGATCATGCACATGATAACCAAAGATAGTAGCCATTCCCTTAGCTGCTACTTCTTTAGCTTTTAATAATTCCTTTTTTAAATTAGATCCATAAAATATATTATCTCCTAAAACCATACAACAACTATCTTCACCAATAAAATCAGCTCCTAAAATAAATGCTTGAGCAAGTCCATCAGGACTAGGTTGTTCTTTATAAGAAAAACTAACCCCAAACTTAGAACCATCACCCAATAATTCCATAAATCTAGGCAAATCTTTAGGAGTAGATATTATTAAAATATCTCTAATTTCTGCTTGCATTAATACTGATAATGGATAATAAATCATTGGCTTATCATAAATTGGCATTAA
>CALVTA010000033.1 GCA_944359735.1 uncultured Bacilli bacterium
TGTATTATTCGCAAACTAAAAGAGCAATTTTGATATAATTACTCTTTATTTTTGCATGTTATAGTCTGAATAGTTACCATTAAGACATGTAAAAACCAAGATTGTTATCTTGGTTTTTAACGAAAATTACAGCATGAACCTTGGTCGATATTGCAAACAACATTTTCTTCACAACAAGTATATCTAGGGCAATAAGTATGCTTGAAAATGTGATGATTAACTATTCTTGTATGAATTGGACATACATGAGGTACTTGATGAACGAAGGTTCTATTTACTTGACGTTCTTGTACTGGTTCAATAATTGGAGATTGATTATTCATCATTTCCATATTTTGTCCCATTCCCATACCGTTGCTATTCATATTAATATCAATATTCATATCTTGGTCAACAACATTATTATTACCATCGATAGTAGAGTTCATATCAATAGCTTGATTATTAAATAACATACACTTTCCTCCTCTAGTATTAAGATATTCTAGATAGGACAATATGTATAAATTATTTGCCTAAAATGGCATTTTAAAATTACCATTTTTCATTTGTTTCATCATTTTCTTCATACTATCAAATTGAGTTAATAATTTATTAACCTCAGATACTGATAGTCCACAGCCTTTAGCAATTCTTGTCTTGCGTGATGCTTTTATGATTGAAGGATTTCTTCTTTCTTCTTTAGTCATAGAAAGAATTATTGCTTCAATATGAGCCATTTGTTTAGGAGGGATATTTACATTAGTGAGTCCCATTTTCTTAGCTCCTGGTATTAATTTTAGAATATTCTCTAAAGGTCCTAACTTCTTTATTTGTTTTAAAGTTGCCAAAAAATCTTCAAGGTCGAATTTTCCTTGCTGCATCCTTTTTGCTGTTTTTTCAGCTTCTTTTTCATTAAACACGGCTTCAGCTTGTTCTACTAAAGAAATAATATCTCCCATTCCAAGAATCCTTCCAGACATTCTTTCTGGATCGAAATAATCTAAACCATCTAGTTTTTCACTTATTCCAATAAATTTAATAGGAACATTAGTCAAGTGTCTTACTGACAATGCAACACCACCTTTGGTATCACCATCCAATTTAGTTAGTATTACTCCTGTTAATTTTAATTTATCATTAAAACCAGTTATGACATTAATAGCATCTTGTCCCATCATAGCATCTATTACGAGTAGAGTTTCTTGTGGATTAATGGCTTCAGTTATATTTACTAACTCTTCCATTAAAGATTCATCAATTTGAAGCCGTCCTGCTGTATCAATTAGAACATAGTCATATCCATTTTCTCTAGCATAATTAATGGCATTTTTGCTTACTTCAATAGGATTTTTTTTACCTTCACTATATACCTCAATATTTAATTCTCTACCTAATTGCTTTAATTGATCAATAGCAGCAGGGCGATAAATATCGCAAGCTACCATTAAGGGTTTCTTTGCCTTTTTTTTCCTTAAATAGTTAGCTAGTTTTGCTATTGTTGTAGTTTTACCACTACCTTGTAATCCTACTAACATTAAGATAGCAGGATTTCCTGTAGTATTCAGTGGAGATGCATCGCCTCCTAATAATTCAGTTAGTTCATCTTTTACAATCTTAACAAATAAGTCTCCTGGTTTAATACTAGTTCTAACTTCTTCTCCCAAAGCTTTTTCTTTAACATTATTAACAAACTCTTTAACTACTTTATAATTAACATCTGCTTCAAGTAGTGCTAGACGTATTTCTTTCATCATATCGCCTATGTTATCTTCAGTAATTTTTCCATAGCCTTTTATCTTATGTAGAGCATTTTGTAATCTATCCCCTAAGCTTTCAAACATTTATATCACTCTCTTTTCTTTTAATATTATAACTGATATATATTAAAAAGTAAAAAGAAAATGATTAAATATCACTTTCTGTATTTGTCATATTGTTAGCTAGTACAGTTAAATCATTAACTAGTTTATCATATTCATTTAAGATATCTTGATTAGCAAAACTAATATTGGTATCAGTATATTCTATATTACTATTATTATTCTCTAGAAAGGTTAATATCTCATCTACTTTATTCAAAAATAAGTTTAAATTATCTGACATAATTTTCATTTCTTGTTTAGTATTAGTAAGTTCTTCTAAGTCTTTTTCTGTATACATAAGATCTAAATAAAAATTATAATAGTATTCACTATCACTAAGTTTATCTTTGTCAATTAAATTTTTAATAGTATTACTTTCACATAAACTACTAATATTTTTAAATTCCTCATTTATCTTATTTTTAGTATTACTTATAAGATAATGACTTTTTAAAAAATTAGGTTTATCATTTTTTAAATTATCTATTGTTAAAATATTAATTAATTCTTCATCATTTAGATAATAATTTATAGCTTTAACACTATCTGATAAGCTCTTATAATATTTCTTAACTGCTTCTTCTACATAAGCTCTATCACCAGTTGTTTTAACTTTGATAGAATAATCATCTTTTATTAAATCTTTATTACTATAATTAATTATTTCTTGTTTTAATATATTTTCCTCTTGTAATTCTTTAAAAGATATAAATAATATTAATCCTAAGACTATTAATATTACTACAGCAACAGCAATAATAATTTTTTTAATACCTTTTTTATTTTTCATAAAATTCTCCTCTATTATTCATAGTATTTTTTAATAAATTATTTTAAATTATATTATAATATCTAACTTAACTACTTTCTGGAATCTTTAGTTCTCCTATTTCTCCAAAATTAGAGTATGTAATAGTTGTAGTTGTAGTAATCGGAGTTTGGTTTATATATGTAGCATAACTAGATAAATCATATATTATTTTTACAACTTCCTCCTCTTCATTAGTCTCTAATGTTATATTATTAGGAATATCTGCAATATCAATATTTGTATTATTAATTATTTGGTCTAAAGTATTAGTTGTTATTTGATAATTATAAGAAGTGGTACCTGTTTCATATTCAGTCTTTGATAATAAGGTTGACTTTCTTAAAATTTCTTCAATCTTATTATCAGCTGTAATGGTATTGAAATGATATAGCTCAGATGTTACTTCATATTTATCTGTTATTTTGATCAAATTAATATTATCATAAATAAAGTAATTGCTAAATGTATTATTAGTTGTCATTATCCCTTCTACTTTATTATTTTCTTTATCACCAGTAAAGACCGTAGTCATACCGTTAATTACTTCTTCTCTTATGAAATGATAATTGCCATTAGCTATACCATTTAATTTGTATTCTGTTTCAATATTATTATCATTGTTCATAATTTTAGAAGAATTAGAGTTATAATTACTTCTTATTAAAGAAATGAGAACAAAAAAGAAAATAAAGTAAAATACAAAGAAAAGTATAGCTTTTCCTCTTTTACTCTTACATAATTTTTTTATGTTTTCTATATAATAACTCTTTTTTTTCTTTTTTTCTTCTTTCACTTTAATACTACTCCTAACAATTCTTTTTTATCAATACCATTTAAGTAATCTTTTACTAAACATTTTTTCTTACCTTCTAAAGCTATTTCAGTTAATATTATTTCAGTTGTTCCTGCTACTACACAAATACCATCTTTTTCAAAGCCTACAATAGTTCCAGCTTCAGTTTTAGCATAATATCTGTCACTTAGTCTTGTATTATATATTTTTAATCTCTTCCCATTTATAGTTGTATAGGCTCCAGGAGTTGGATTCAAAGCTCTTACTTTATTATCTACTTCAATATTTGTCTTTGTAAAGTCTATTTTTTCATCTTCTTTAGTAATGTTAAAACCATAAGTAACCTCTTGTTCATTTTGTTTAATCGGGTTAATATTATTATTTATAATATTGGGTAATGTTTCTAATAGTAAATCTTTACCCATTTCACTTAATCTATCATGTAGAGAACCTTGAGTATCTTCTTTAGTAATATTAGTTTTCTTCTGACTAATTATATCCCCAGCATCCATTTGTTTTGCCATATACATGATAGTTACCCCAGTATTATCATATCCATCCATAATGGCATGATGAATAGGAGCACCTCCTCTTAGTTTAGGTAATAATGATGCATGAACATTTATACATTTATATTTAGGATAATTTAATATTTCTTCTGGCAATATTTGACCATAAGCACAAGTAATAATTAGATCAGGCTTATAATCTATTATTTTCTGATACTCATCTTTTATTTTTATTGGTTGTAAAATTGGTATGTTATATAGAGCACTAATTTTCTTGATGGGAGATGGAGTAAGTATTTGTTTTCTACCTTGTTTTTTGTCAGGCTGAGTAACTACTGCTACAACATTATAATTTTCAGCTAAAGCTTTGAATATAGGAACAGCAAATTCAGGAGTTCCCATAAAAACTATTTTTATATTTTTCATTCTATCCTCCTATTACTTTTAAAATAATACTTAAAGTTAACCCCAAACTTATTAGAAGCAATCCTAATAATGCAACGATATTGGCATTACCATAATTATAAGATAATTTAATACTAGGTTTTATTTCTTCTTGATTATTATTTTGATATGTTTTTTTAGTTTTTAAATTGGTGGTAACTTTAGTTTTAGATTTTTCTAAAGTCATAAATCTATTATTTTTTATTTCTGTATAACTAGGCATCGTTATTACTGACAAATATAGAGAATTTATATCACTATATCGTCTAATGATTGGATATTTACTATCTGTTATTTTAGATACTAGATAAAGCAAATCAATTTTATCGACATTTGCTAAAATATCGTCAATATTTGGAAGTGAATCTTTAGCTAAATCACTTCGTTTAATAAAAGCAATACAAGGAGTTGAATTTGACATATTTAAGCTATGCCATCTCTTATCAAAGGATTTTAAAACTGTATTTTCTTCTTTAACAGTCATATTTACATGAGTACAAAGAGATACTAAATTTGACTTGCATGCATGATAATTTTTTTCATAAAAAGCATTTTTATCATAGTATTGAATATTTTTATAGTACTTACTAAGAGATGTTAATTCTGCTAAATATTCAGGACTTCTAAACGCATAATAATAAGCCATTGCTGGTGAATCAGTAATATATATTGGCTTATTTCTAATGGTTAAATCCCTTGAAATAATATCTTTATAATTATGATTAGCAAAAATATAATTTATTCTTTTTAAATCACTTAGTTCTTTATAATCTATTTCCCCAGTTAATCCAATCTCTTCTACATTCTTTTTAAATACTGATGGAAAACTATGAAAACAATAGCCATTAACTATATACTTATCATATATGTAGCTAAGTAATTTTTGTTTATCTTCTCTTGTTGTTATTACGGTCATATTTAGTTTGCTTGCTACTGTATCTATTAATAGGTTATTACCTTTAATAACTAGATCTTGATGATCTTTATAACTGCTTGTAATTTCTTCTAATCTTTTTAAAAAATAAGGATGATATGTTCCATCATTAATAATAATTTGATACTTTATTACTAAATCCATAACTATTAGAAGTGAATATTGATTATAAGCATAAGATTCTCCGCCAATAGAAACATTGGATACTTTGTTTTTTGTAATATTATTCACTAAAGTATTATGAAGGATTGTTAATAGTTTTTGATTTCTTAATAATGATTTAAAATTCATAACTATACCAACCTTCTTTCTATTTTAAATTATAACAAAGAAAAAGCACTTTTACAACAAAGTACTTTTATAAAGCTTCGTTTATATTTATTTCAGGAATAGGACTGATAGTATTTGAAGAGTTAGATTCTCCTATTATAGAAGAAGGCGAATTAATGTTTATATTATCTAAGTTCTGGTTACTTATTGATTCATTACTTGTATTAGAATTTTGAATGTTTGTTTTTGAGGTAGTAATTTCATTGATCGTATTAACAAAATTACTATTAGTAGGTTGAATGTTTTGATTATTTTGCCTAATGCTATCATTAGTAATAATATTTTGTGATTCCATTTGACTAGGCTGAGATTGTACATTTGTATTAGGATTACTATGGCCATCCCAAATTTTAACGACGTCACAGTTACCACTAAGTGGCATTGGATCAGGCATTTTAAGCTTAACTATTAAAGGTATCTTAAAAGCACTACCAAAAGCAAGACAAGTACCTGATTGAAGACTTTTTTGTTTTTCAACAATTTCATCAGAGATATTTGGTACCATTTTCTTGATATAATCAACATCTGTTGGATGGTTCATCTTAAAGATTAAGAAATTTGAACATTGTGAAATAACAGTATCGGATAACTCAACTGGTCTTTGAGAAATTAATCCTAATATTAAACCATATTTACGTCCCTCTTTAGCAATACGTTCAAAAATATTATAACCAATTAAAAAACGATCTCTATCATTTTGAATATAACGATGTGCTTCTTCTACAAATATATGAAAAGGGATACTTGCTCTATTTTTTAAACTTTTAGTAAATTCAAATAGAAGTCTTGAGTAAATCTTTGTAATTACTTTAGCAAAATCATCGTCAACATCATCTAAATTAATATTTACTAACTGATATTTTTTTCCATTACTAATCATTAAATTAGATAAATAGTTTTCTAAAGAAATATAGGTGCCACTTTCCCATTTAAAGTAATTAGAGTTATTTGATGTAATTAATGAATGTAATCTTACTTTTAAAGTTACAGCATCACCATATGTGTTTTCATTACGTAACCACCCTTCACTAATTAAAGTAAAGTTTAAGGCCTTCTCTAGATCTTCTAAAGTATAATAACAGTCTTTAGTAGGTTCATAGTTATCATAATCATCATTAATAAAACTTGAAACATATTCCGTTAATAAAACACTTTCAGAAAATTGTCCATGGGAATCTATCAAGAAACATTCTCTAAACTTTCTGACATAACCAATTCCTTGAACAGGAGCTTCTAAATTAAATTGTTCTGTTGAACAACTATTAAGAATTGAAAAAACTTCATTTCTTTTATTTGGTGCCGTTTGATTAGTATAAAGAACAGTCATAATTGCTTTAGCAATTAAATGATTTTTATATTTATTTGCATCTAGTCCAGTACTAGCAAAGACACGAGCTAGCTTTAACATTCTTTCAATAATTGGTAATTGGGAATGTTCTGTTGCTTGTAAAAGAATTGTAAGATCATTTTCATTCAAAAGGAAAATTGGTAAACGCAAGGGTTCTCCTTTTCTTTCAACTTCATTAGTAGTAATAAATTTGTAGTTATAATTAGGATTTATAGAACTTAAACTTTTAAAAGCATTATAATATTCACCAGATGAGTCAAACAGTAAAATATTTGATTTATATGGAAATAATCTTTGATCTTCAAACATATTCTGCATTATTCTAGAAATACCACAAGATTTACCACTACCACTATTACCAAAGATAGCAAAGTGATTACTAAAGAAGTTGTTAACATCTAAGTAAACTGGAAAATCATTATAGTAAGGGCTAACTCCAAAAGGCATATTGCCGATTTTATCCTCTCCTACTATTAAAGGAATCTCTTCTTGCCTAATAACTCTTATTTTAGCATCTAATGATGGTTTTCTTAGAACACCACCTATTAACTTACCATTTACGATTTCCCCTAGAAATCTTGCTTTAACAATTCCATCTGTTAAGTCATCCACTTCTCCTAAAATAGTTTTGTCATTATCTTCAAAAATTAAATGTAAATTCATTAAGTTAATAGCTACTTCAGTATCTTCTTTTAATTTAATATTAGCACTATGATCACTAATGTATGTTATTTTATCAAACATATAGAACTCTCCTTTATCTTATAAGATGATTATACATTTAAATAAAAAAAGTGACAAGAGTTATAGAGAAATTACTTCTTGTAATTTACGTTTTATCTCTTCATCACTTGTTTTTGTAATTAGATCCTCTAGTATTTTATTCTTCTTTACTATATTTAGGTTTGTTTCATAATTTTCTAATTTATTTATAGTTTCTTTTAACTGTTTATGAATAGCATTCCTGCTTATTTTATATTTTTCTGCTAATTCACTTAATGATAAATTTTTAAAATAATAATCTTCAAAATATATTTTTTGTTTATCTGTTAAGAGACTACCATAAATATCATATAACATTGTATAATAAACTAATTCTTTCATTGTTATAACCCTAAAAGTTTTAATATGGCAAGTACAATTGAACCTAAACCTATAATTAGATAAAGAATTGTTAAGTTTCTTCTTTTATAAATTAAATAGTTATTAAATCCCATTACTAAAAGAGTAATTCCTAAAAATATTTCAAAAAGATAAAGAAGATTTGTTTTAAATATAGTAATAATTCCAAAAATAATTAAACCAATTGTTAAAATAAACTGAATTACTATTAATATTTTAAGATAACTTACACTTTTTTCTTTTTGATTTTTAGCTTTAGGATTTAATTGGGTAACACTTTTTGCCATTTTACACCTCCATAAAGTCCTTAAATAAACTATATATATATTTTTCAATATCAAACTCTTGTAAGTCTCTAGCTGTTTCTCCTAACCCTATAAACTTAACAGGAAGATTTACTTCTTCTTTAATGGCTAGAACAATCCCACCTTTAGCAGTTCCATCTAATTTAGTTAAAATTATTCCTGTTAAATTAGTTATTTCCTTAAAAGATTTTGCCTGACTGATGCCATTTTGGCCAGTTGTAGCATCTATTACTAAAAGCGTCTCATGAGGAGCATTTTCTATTAGTTTAGAGATAACTTTGTTAATCTTTTCCAACTCCTTCATAAGATTAGTCTTATTTTGAAGACGTCCTGCTGTATCAATTAAAACTGTATCTATGTCATTATTTAAGGCATACTCTAATCCTTCATAGATAACACTAGCAGGATCTACTCCTTCTTTTTTTCCATAAAAATTGACTTCTAAGCGTTCTGACCATTCTTTCAACTGGGAAGTAGCTCCAGCTCTAAAGGTATCTCCTGCAATTAATAGTACTTTACGATTAGCTTCTTTTTCTTTTTGAGCAAGCTTAGCAATAGTTGTTGTTTTTCCCACTCCATTCACTCCTACAAATAAATAAACTGTAGGTTTTTTTTCTGCTCTTTCTAAATTAGTTGATAAAACTTCACCACTTACATAGATAATAAATAACTCATCAACAATAACTTCTTTAAGAAGAGTAGGATCAGTAATTTTATCTTCTTTTACTCTTTTTCTTAACCTATCCATAAAATTCATGACCGTATTGACTCCAATATCTGCCATAATTAATATTTCTTCTAATTCTTCAAAATATTCTTCATTTACTTTATTATAACGTTTAGTTAAATCTAGAAGGCGTGATGAAAATGTATTACGACTTTTAGTTAGACCTTTATCGTAGACTTGTAGACTTTCTTTTTCTTCTAATTCAACCTTTTCATCTTCTTTTTTGATAAATTTATCTTTTAACTTACTAAAAAAACTCATTTTTTTCACCTCAATTTTTATTTTATCATATATTGATTACAGTTCAAAGACTTAGTAATTGGAAATTAGAATAGAAATGACTGAATTATACCCTTCTTTTTTCTTTTCTTTTATTTTTCCTTCCTCATCAACAGTAATGTAAGTTATTTCTTGTTCTACTAAAGTAGATATAGAAACATTAAAATAATCAGCAATTATTCTAATATTGCTTAATCGTTCTCCCCTACCATTTACTAAATCCAAAAGTGTAGTATAAGGTATTTTTACTTCTTTAGCTAGTTGAAAATAACTATTAACCTTATTTATTTCCATTAATTTATTTAGAACTTCTACATTCATATGAAACCTCCGTTACTGTCTATTATAGGCATTAGAAAAATAAAAACAAGTTTTTAGGTAAAGTTTATGAAAATTCGTAAATTTTATTGCTATTATGTAGCGAAGAAAAATTATTTACATATAATACTTTGAACTGAAAGGAGGATTTTAGTTTGAAAAAGAAAATTATCTATATAGTTGTTATTTTAATTATCTTCTTACTGGCTTGTGCTTCATTATTTAATTTCAATAAAAATAGTAAAAAAGAGGAGAAAGTTGAGACTGTTAGATTAGCAGAAGTAGCTCATACTATTTTCTATGCGCCTATGTATGTAGCGATTGAGGAAGGATATTTTAAAGATTCTGGTATTAATATTGAACTTACTTTAGCTAGCGGTGCCGACAAGGTTAGTGCAGCAGTACTATCAGGAGATGCTGATATAGGTTTTGCTGGAAGTGAAGCGACTATTTATGTCTATAATGGAGGAGAAAAAGATTATCTAAAAACTTTTGCACAATTAACCCAAAAAGATGGATCATTTATTGTTGCTCGTGAAGATATAAAGGATTTCACTCTAGAAGATTTAGTTGGTAAAACTATTATTGGAGGTAGAGCTGGTGGTATGCCTGAAATGACACTTGAATGGTCATTAAGTGATGCAGGCATAGATCCTAAGAATGATGTTAATATTGATACATCTGTAGCTTTTTCGGCAATGAGCAGTGCTTTTATTGGTGGAACTGGAGATTTTGTAGCTTTATTTGAACCTAATGCTTTACAACTTGAACAGGAAGGTTATGGCTATGTGGTAGCAAGTTTAGGAGAAATTGGTGGAGTTGTTCCTTATACATCTTTCTTTGCAAGAGATAGTTATTTAAATGAACATAAAGAACTTATCAAAAATTTTGAAGAAGCTATTCAAAAAGGACTTGATTTTGTTCACAGTAAATCTGATGAAGAAGTGGCAGAAGCAATAATTGATCAATTTCCTGATACATCACTTGATGATTTAACTAAAGTTGTAAACCGTTATAGGTCTATTGATGCTTGGCCTGATACTACTGAATTTACTGAAGAATCATTTGACCACTTACAAGATATTATGATTAATGCTAAAGAACTTGATAAAAAGGTTTCATTTAGTGACTTGATGTATGAAGAATAATATATTAGAAATTACACATTTATCTAAGAATTATCAAGATAATAAAGGAGAAATAGAAGCGATTAAGGATATCAGTTTAGAAGTTGGAAATAATGAATTTATAGTAATAGTGGGGCCCAGTGGTTGTGGAAAAAGTACACTTTTATCAATACTTGCTAATTTAGATAAGAAATCGGGAGGTAATATAAAATTTTCTAAAGAAAATATAAAAATAGGTTATATGCTTCAAAAAGATTGCTTATTTCCTTGGCTTAATATCTTAAATAATTGTCTTTTAGGTCTTAAAATAAAAGGTAAAGTATCTAATGAAGATAGAAATTATGTTTTAAAATTACTTGATACTTATGGATTGAGTGAATTTAAATACAAGTTCCCTAATAGTCTATCTGGTGGTATGAGACAAAGAGTTGGTTGAGTGTTGTTAAGACATAAAAATAACCAAGTATAAAATGTATTACTAGGTTATTTATATTCTTCATAAAAACAATGACTAAAATTTACTTCTATATTTTTTTCACTCTGCCATTTGTATTACTAGCTATATCAGTATTTTTTATAATAAAAAAATAGGATTTAATTTATACATATCTAATCTCAATCTGTCTGAATATTCTATTTTTCTTTATAATAGTCATGAAAGAGTGTGTACTGCAGAGCACGAAGAGGAGAGTTGCAGACTTCGGATTAAATCAGTATAACAAGTAGTACAAATGCAGTTGTTTTAAACACACATAAGTAGTTCTTTTAAAACTGCAGATTAATCATTGACCTTAGTTAATTCTTAGTGTTAATTGCATAGACAACTTACTTCTTCAAGAATATTTTTTAAATGAAAAATTTATTTCTGGAAGTTATTTGTTATTCAACAAACTAAACGTCTAAATATTACAAAAACTTTTTTCTACCTTTAATAGCAGTTTAACGATACAATTATCATATGTATTGTAATACACTTTTTTAACACTTTTTCTAAGGTGTGTTAATTGATGAGAAACACTTGATTTAATCATATTTAAGACATTCACTAAGTCACAGACACATTTCATCTTGATCAAGAGCGAAAAAATTCTACATCTTGCTGTATCACCAATAAGTTTAAATAAATCGGCTAAATGATTAAACATTTTCCGAAGGAATTTTCTTATAACAGTTCTTGCAAAGCTTTTTAGTAAGTGATACAATCTTTTAAAATATTTTTAATCAGAGGTGGATGTAATGAAAAGATATAAACAAAGTGAAATAGAAGAAGTTGCAAATATTCTTAAAAATGATGGTGTTATTAGTGTTCCTACTGATACTGTTTATGGGATTTGTGCTAGGATTAATTCACGTAATGCTTATGAGAAGTTAGTTAGTGTTAAAAATCGTCCTTCTACTAAGTCTTTTCCTGTTATGTGTAGTGATATAGAACAAATTAAAAGTATTGCCATTGTTGATGAAAACACTCTTAAGTTAATTAAAGCTTTTATGCCAGGACCTATTACTTTAGTCTTAAACAAAAGGCCTGATGTACTTTCATATATTAATAATGCCGGTGCAAGAGAGACCGATGAACTTGCTATTAGGATGGCTCCTACTCCATTTTTAAAAGAATTAATTAAAGAAGTTGGCAGTCCTTTGTTTTTAACGAGTGCTAATAAATCTGGAATGGATGTATGTAAACGTTTAGATGAGATAGAGATAGAATGCCCTACTCTTGATGGTATAGTTCTAGGTGATGTTTCTTTTGGTGAAGCTAGTACGATTGTTGATTGTACTTGTGTAGATATAAAGATCCAAAGGCAAGGACCTATTAAAGAAGAGGAGATTATGAAAGCTATTAGATGAGTAGCTCATATACTTTATAAATTATGAGCTGAGATGGGTAACATTTCTGGATTTAAACTAATAAGACACTATGGTGATTTAGAAAAAAAACTTGGTATTTGGAGAAAGGAATATGATTTACGTGAATTATTTAATGAAGCTAGTAACTCTCTTTTAAGGGATTTTGAAGGAATTAATATAGATAGCTCTGAGATTGAAAAGAAAAATATTCAAGCCATAATTGATGAAGTTAATTTTCCTGAATTTCTTAAAAGTGAAGATAAAAGTATTAAATATTACTGTAGCAAAAAAGGTATAGATATTTCTTTATTTAATATAGCTTTAGGTTATTTAAAAGATGAAGTTTTATTAAAACAAATTGAAGAAAGAAAACAGCAATTATCTAGTACTCGTTATGCAGTTCTTAATAGCAAAATAGATAAAATAATTTATTATATTATGAATGGAGTTCCTATGGATAATGAAAAAACTAGGAAGTTCGATTATTTAGACTATAAGTTAATGATAGCTTTAGAGTTTGATGATTTTAAAAAACTTGCTTGTGATAATGGTAATGCTAATGCCGATATTGTTAGGGCTGTTAGTAGATTTATAGGAAAAAATAAAAATGTTAGAAAAACTAATGTTCAAGCAATACTAGATGCTAAAAATATAGTTGGATATGGAACTGAAAATGAACATGAGATTACTGAAGAAGAAAAACTTTCTACTATTGAGTATTTAAGATATCATCATTTAGTTTCTGATAAGGGAATAATTGATTCTAAAGTTTATAATATTGCTATTAAAAGATATCTTGCTGGTACTTTATTTACAGAAGAAGATAAAGATAAAATTAAAAATAAATCTTAAGTATTAAATCA
>CALVTA010000034.1 GCA_944359735.1 uncultured Bacilli bacterium
CTCAAGGAGCATATTATACCATTTACTGACATTTTCAGAAAATGATATAACATGACATTATCACAAAATGATTACAGCTTTTTTATTTTATTCTTGATATTTATAAATAATTGTAGTAATATATATAACTGCGAGGAGGCATTATGAAAGTAATTAGAAGTGAGAACAAAGGGGATCCTAATTATATAAAAGGATTTAAAACGACTAAAGAACAAAACTACAAACGCATGGAGAATGGTGAAGAAATAGAAATAATAAATATGAGAGAACTACCTGAAAGGATAGTTATATATACGGCTGACGGTGCTCATGCGAAATGTGATAACATCTCCACAAATAGAGTAGCGTTATTGAAACAAATGTACGAACAATTTGTTCAAAATTATAAAGAACTTCCAAAACTAAAGGCTAAAAGATTTTTCCTAAAAACAATTACCTTTATTTTATCTGTAGCTATTCCTGTTGTAACTGTTCTTATTAATAGAATGCTTGTACCCGTTAGCATGACAGGTGTTTTTGCGGCGAGCGCTAGTGTTTTAACTGTCGTGGGTTTTGGGGGAGCTAAAGTTAAGAAAATTTCTAATAAGATAGAAGATGTAAAAAAATATAAATATTATAATGATAATTCGGAAGTATTAAAGAAATTTAACCTTGGTAATCCCAATCATTTAATAAATGTGGATGGTAAATATATAGCACAAATTAAAAGTATAGTCAAACAAATGCCAGATGATAGGAGCGAAAAAGAAACAATTTTTAATATGAATAGTATTTCTGATATTCCACTTAATGTTTTAATAGACTTAGTTAATAATATTGAAAGGCTTGATTGTTTGGGGGTAACTTATAGTCCTAATAAACCAAATAAAACAGGAGAAGAAAGACAAGCAAAAGTAAAAACATATGATTTAAAAAATCAATAAAATGTGGATTTTTATAAAAGAGTAAATTTCAACTTTGAATATTTACTCTTTTATATTTACTTAATAACTTCTCATTAACATATCTTATAAATATATTTTCCCTAAATCTTTTCAAATCAAATAAAAAATACTATAATTAAAATAGTAAGAAGAATAACTAGAGATGAGGTCGCTTATGAGATTTGAATTTACCGATAATGCTATTTATATAGTACCTGATAAACTGAAACTAAAATTACTTAACTATCTTTCTAAAAACAAAACTATATATAATATTACCTTTATGAATTTAGAAGAAGTAGAAAGACATTATTTTTTTGAAGTTAAAGAAGAGGCTTTACTTTATTTACTTGATAAGACTAACGAGAACTTGGATATCTTAAGATCAATGTTAAATAATTTATATAAAATAGATCTTACTAAAAATTATAAAGAAACTAAATTAAAAAAACTTAAAGAACTATATATTGATCTAAAAAATAAAAATTATTTGATCTTTGATATAGGGTTTAAAGATTATTTAAAGACTAAAAAAATTTATATATTAGGATATGGAATATTAAATAATTATCAAAAACAAATGTTAGATGATATAAAAGCAAAAACAATAGAAATAAATAATAACTTAAATATAAACTACGTCTATAAATATCACACTTTAAAAGAAGAATTAATCGCTACTGCTCTAAAAATAAGAGAATTAAATAGGCAAGGTATTAGTTATAATAAAATTTTTTTAGCAAATATTGATAATAGTTATAATTATCTTCTTAGGGTTATTTTTAAAATGTTTGATATCCCTTTAACTTACAATAATAATCATCCATTAATTTCTCTTGTTAGCATTAAAGAATACTTAAAATATAAAGATATTAATAGGATTAAAGATATTAATTTAAAAGCTAAAATTATGAAAATAGAAGAAGATTTAACCTATGCTAAAGATAGTAAATATTATGATATCTTATTAAAAGAAAAGTTGAAAAAAACAAACTTAGAGACAGAAGAATTGAATGAATCTGTAAAAGTTATTAATGAAGCATTAGAAATACCTTATTTGATTAGCGATGACGAATATTTATTAATTTTAGGATTTAATCAAAATTATTTACCTAAAATTTACAAAGATGAAGATTATTTAAGTGATAATTTAAAAGACAAATGTAATTTAAATACTTCTTTTATTATGAATAAATTAAGTAAAAAAAATCTAATTAAAGTATTAGGAACAATCAAAAACATTACCATCTCTTATAAGTTGGCTTCTTTAACTAGTGAATATGCTAAATCAAGTCTATTAAATGAACTAAATATAAAAGAAATAGAAGAAATTAATTATAATTATAATTACAGTCAAAAGTTTAATAATTACAGAATCAGCAGTGTTTTAGATAACTATTATAAATTTCACCAAGAAGATAAAGACTTTACTTATTTAACAGAAAATATAGATAGTAGTTTTTATACTAGTTTTAATCATAAATTTAAAGGTATTGATAGGGAAATAACACCGTATAGTTTATCTTATTCTAGTATAGATGATCTTGCTAAATGTCCTTTTAAATACTACTTAAAATATATTTTAAAATTAGACTCCTTTGATGAAAACTTTAATACTAAAATAGGAAATATTTTTCATAGTGTTTTAAAAGATAGTTACAATGAAAATTTTGACTTTGAAAAATCATTTTCTAATGCTTTATCTAGTATAACCTTAGATAGTAAAGAATGTTTCTTATTAGAAAGATTAAAAAAAGAATTAAAATTCATTATAGATACTAATAAAGAGACAGAGAAAAGATGTTTTTTAACTGACTTTTTAGGAGAAAAAAAATTAGAAATATCTCTTAATAATCATACAACTTTAAAAGGCTTCATTGATAAGATATTATTTAAATCATTTCATAATAAAACTTATTATGCTATTTTTGATTATAAGACGGGAAATGCTACTTTAAACATAGATTATTTAGAGGAGGGATTATATTTACAACTTCCATTATATATTTATCTAATTAATAAAAAAAACTTATTTTCTAATCCCACTTTTGTAGGCTTTTTTTATCAATATTTATTACAAAAATCCAAAGATGAATTAGAAAAAAAGAAAAACCTTCGACTTGTTGGTTATACAACTGATGACAAAGTTATTCTTTCTTATTTAGATGAAGATTATGAGACTAATAGTTTTGTCAAAGGACTAGGGCTTACTAAAACTGGTGAACTTAAAGCCAGTAGTAAAGTTTTAACAGATGATGAAGTTCTAAATATTATTAAAAGTATTGATATTGCTTTAAATAAAGCCATTAAAATAATTGATAATAACGCTTTTGCTATTTCTCCTAAAATTATTAATAATAAAAATATTTCATGTGAATATTGTCAATTTAAAGAAATATGTTTTGTAGATCCAAGTGATTATATTTATCTAAAAAAGAAAGATGGTGAGGAAGATAATGCCTAAGTTTACTGAAGAACAACAATATGCGATCCGTACTGAAGGTAGTAATATTTTAGTTAGTGCTGGAGCAGGATCTGGAAAAACTGCAGTTTTAACTGAAAGAGTTTTAAGAAAAATAAAAGAAGGTACTCATATTAATGAACTATTAATTCTAACATTTACTAACAAAGCAGCTTTAGAAATGAAAGAGAGAATTAGAAAGAAGCTAAAAGATAATGGAATTTTAGAAGAATTAGATCTACTAGATAGCAGTTATATTACTACTTTTGATGCCTATTCTCTTGCTATAGTTAAAAAATATGCAGATATTATACATCTATCTAACAATATCAGTATTACTGAATCTAGTATTTTAGAAATTGCTAAAAAAAGAATATTAGATGAGATTTTTTTAGAGTATTACGAAAAAAAACCTTCTGCTTTTACTAATTTAATCACTAACTTTTGTTTAAAAGACGACGATAGCTTAAAGAAAAAAATAATTGAGCTTAATAATACTCTAGATTTAAAATTAGATAAAGAAAAATTTATCGAAACTTATCTTGATAATTATTATAATAAAGATATTATTTCTGAATATATAAGTAATTACTTAGAATTTTTGAATGCAAAAAAATTAGAAATTATTAACCTATATGAAAAAGTTAAAAGTCTAACCTCTGATAAATATTTAGAACAACTAGAAACACTTTTTATTCCTTTTCTAGAATCTAGTAATTATAATGAATTAAAAATCAAACTACCAAATGGTCTTCCAAAGGTAAGAACCGGAGTAGATGCTACTTCTAAAGAAGTTAGAGATAGATTGACTAAACTGATAAAAGATTTTAAAGATTTGGTTATTTATAATGACTTAGATGAAATTAAAAATGATATTATTAAAACTAAAGATTATATTTCTATAATTTTAGAGTTAGTTAGAGAATTGAATAAAAGATTTAATATTTATAAAAAGAATAATAATTATTATACTTTTATGGATATTGAAAAACTTGCTATTAATCTAGTAAAAGACAACATAGAGGTAAAAGAAGAAGTCAAAAACTCCTTTAAAGAAATATTAATTGATGAATATCAAGATACTAATGATATTCAAGAAACATTTATCAATTTAATTGCTAACAATAATGTTTACATGGTTGGTGACATTAAACAATCAATTTATCGGTTTCGTAATGCTAATCCAGATATTTTTAAAAACAAATATGATAATTATAAAAAGGGTAATGGTGGGTTAGTAATTGATCTTACTAAAAATTTCAGAAGCAGAAAAGAAGTAATTGAAGATATAAATACTTTCTTTAGTCATATTATGGATGATTATCTTGGTGGAGCTAATTATAATAATGGTCATGCTATGATATTTGGTAATACAATGTATGAGGAAAAAGCTAGAGTTAATAATAATAACTATTTAGAGATTTACACCTACGATGACAAAGATAAAGAATATGACAAATTAGAAAAAGAAGCATTTATAATTGCAAATGATATTAAAAAAAAGATAGATAGTAATTATTTAATTTATGATAAAGATCTTGATGTTTTAAGAAAAATAGAATATAGAGATTTTGTTATTTTATTAGATCGAGCAACTGACTTTATTACTTATAAGCAAATATTTGAGTATTTACATCTACCTATTACTTTATATGAAGATGAAAAAACTAGTGGTAGTACTGATTTAGCACTTTTAAAAAACATATTTATAATAGCAAACTCTATTATAAATAATACCTATGATACAAAATTTAGATTAGCCTTTACCTCTATTGCAAGAAGTTTTATTTTTTCCTATACTGATAATGAAATTTATAAATATTTAGAAAATAATAGTTTTAAAGAAAGTAGCGTATTTAAAATCTTTAGTGGGGTATTAAAAGACTATGAACAATTAACACCTGTCCTTTATCTAGAAAAAATCTTGGATTTAGTGGGATATGAAGATAAAATAAATTTTATAGGAAATGTAGATATTATGTCTAGTAGGATGGAGTACTTTTATAATTTAATCTCTAATTTAGAAAGAAGTAATTACACTATCTTAGATGTCAGTGATTATTTAGAAATAATTGCTAAAGAAAAATTAGAAATACGACTTGCTATTAGTAAAGAAGATAATAACAGTGTTAAAATTATGACTATTCATAAATCTAAAGGTTTAGAATATCCTATTTGTTATTTTGCAGGATTTTATAAAGACTTTAATAAAGATGAATATAAAAGCAATGTTTTGTTTGATAATACTTACGGAATTATCATTGATGAAGTAGAAAGCGGAAATAAATTAATTACTAAAACTTTGGCTTTAGAAAAACTAAAAATAGAAGATATAAGTGAAAAGATTAGACTTTTATATGTAGCATTAACACGAGCTAGAGAAAAAATAATTATTATTATGCCAGATATTTGTAATGATAAGGAATTAGAAAATTTAGTTAGTAACTATGAAAGACTAAATTATTCAAACTTTGAAAAAATGGTTTATAGTGTTTCTCCTTTATTTAGGAACAATATAAAAAAAATAAATGATATTTCATATCTTTCAAAAGCATATTTAGAAGTAAAAAAAGTAAAGTCCAAAACTAATATCACTAAAAATAAGATAACTATTATCCCTTCTATTTATGATAATAATATTATTGAAAAAGAAACATATCACAAAGAAAATATTAATCAGAAAAATCTTGATGAATTAGAATTATTAGAAAAAGGGCGCAATATACATACATTGTTTGAAAGAATTGATTTTAAAAATAATAGATTACCTTATATCGATAATGATTACTATAAAGTCAAAATTATTAACTTTCTTAATAGTGATTTTATGAAAAAATATAAAAATTATAAAAAATACCAAGAATATGAATTTATTTATAATAATAGGAATAAAAAGCATCATGGTAAAATAGACTTATTATTAGTAGGAGACAAAGAATCTATAATTATAGATTACAAATTAAAAAATACTAAAGATATGGCCTATATTGAACAGGTTAAAGGATATAAAGAGTTTATAGAAAATAAATTAAACTTACCTACAAGCTGTTACTTATATTCCATTATTGATGAAATATTTATTAAAATTTGACAAATTCCTTCTTTTGTAGTATAATACAGTCAACTTCAAGATATAGGGGTTGAAAATAAAGGGGGTTATATATATGGAGAAGAGTTTTATTTTTGAATATTTAGATGAAAATGATTTTAGGAAAAGAGAGCGTTCTGTAAGAAAATACAACATGTTAGCGTATAAGAAATTGACTTTTGAATATTATCCAGAACTTAGAAAAGGACATTTTTTAGGAGAAATAGTTAGCAAAGATGATAAGGCAGGTACAGTTAACTATGAACTTAAGTTACCTACTGATGAGTTATTTGCTAAGGTCCATGGAGAAATTAGAATTCATTATACTGTATATCCTGATAAAAGAGTTATACTTTTAACTAATATAACACCAGAAGGTATTTTGAATGAAGGGCATATGGCTGAACTTTCAACTTATAAAGGTGTAATGATTTCTAAATCTAATCCAGAAAAAGATGTATTTAAAATTAATCTTTTAAATATGCTTAATAAGTAGCCCACTAGTTGGCTATTTTTTTCTTAAAAATGCTTGCACAACTTTAAAAATTATGCTACTATTAAATAGCAGTAGCAATTATGGACCCTTAGCTCAGTTGGTTAGAGCATCCGGCTCATAACCGGACGGTCGATGGTTCGAGTCCATCAGGGTCCACCATTATCATTGCGGGTATGGCGGAATTGGCAGACGCGCTAGACTTAGGATCTAGTGTCTTAGACGTGCAGGTTCAACTCCTGTTACCCGCACCATTGGGAAATCTGTCCAGACTTTTAAAGTTTTGGACTTAATATAGAAAATATCAATTTCTAAAAGAAGTTGGTATTTTTTTGTTGTTAAGAAAGGACAGGTTTAAATGATTAATATTATTAAGAAAGAATTAGAGTTTGATGATGAATTAAAAAAGAAGATAGAATTTATATGTGGGTTTTGTAATACTACTCCAAAAATAATAAATGGTAATATAAGAAAAATAGATAGAACTAATTTATCATATATTGAACCACATAGAATAATTATTAAAGGTATTACTTTTTTAGCCTTTAATTACTCAAAAACTATATATGTAGGTAATTTATCAAACAAACTTGAAATAAACGAATTAGAGTCATTTATAAAAGAGTTAAACTAATATTTATATACCAACTTCTTAAAAGATACTACTATTCCCTAATCGGGGAATTGACAAATCTATAAAAAGTGATATTATAAATAACCAATGAAAGAGGTATACTCTAGAAATGGAGGTACATCTATGATAAATAAACACAAATTATCCAAATTTTATAATATTGAAATTATTAGAGGAGTCAGTAGTATTTAGCCTTTTAACTAGATACTATTGTCTCCTCTTTTTTAGTAAAAGGAGTTGAAGATTTATGAATAATGAAAAGAAAATTGCAGGTCTTTATATTAGAGTTAGTACTGAAGATCAAGCACGAGAGGGATTTAGTTTACCAGAACAAGAAAAACGATTAAGGGTTATGTGTGAATATAAAGGTTATGAAATATATGATGTTTATGAAGAACGAGGCATAAGTGCTAAAACAGGAAATTATAGACCAGAGTTTGAAAGATTATTACAAGATATTAAAGATAAAAAATGTAATACTATTGTCGTATTAAAACTAGATAGACTTACAAGAAGTGTATTTGATTGGGAAAAGATTATAAGATTTCTAGAAGAAAATGATGCATATTTAGATTGTGCTAATGATGATATAAATACAACTAATGCTAATGGAAAAATGGTTTCAAGAATACTTACTTCTGTTTCGCAAAACGAAATAGAAAGAACAAGTGAAAGAACTAAAATTGGACTAGCTGGAGCAATTAAAGAAGGACATATTCCACATAAAGCTCCTTTTGGTTATAAAAGAATTGATAAAATACTTGTTCCAGATGAATCAACTAAAGATGATATTATTAGAATATTTAATTTATATCATGAAGGTAATTCTTATCAAACAATAAGTAATTTATATAATAAAGAAAAAGTATTAGGTAAAATTAATTGGAAAGACTCTACTATATTAAAAATACTTTCAAATGAAATATATAAAGGTGACTTTGTTCATGGTAAGAGGACAAATAATCCAACTTATTATGAAAATGTTGTTGAACCATTAATTAGTAAAGAATTATGGGAAGAATGCCAAGTTCAAAAAAGAAGAAATTCAAGAAATTATAAACGAGATAAAGATTATTTATTTCTACAAAAATTAAAATGTCCTAAATGTCAGAGAATATTAGGTGGTAATGCAACAAGAAAGAAAAATGGAAATGTTTATTACTATTATCAATGCCATGATTGTAAAATAACTATTAGAGAAAAAGATATTGAAAAAGAATTTGATAATTTTATTGAAGATATTCAAGAATATGATGCAGTAGTAAATCAAACACTACTACCTATGATACAGACTAAACTTGATAATCCTAAAGAAAAATTAATAAAGGAATTAAAAGAACAACAACAAAAGCAAGAAAGAATTAGAAAAGCATATATTAATGGATTATTCACGATAGCAGAATATGATGAAGAAAAAGAAATTGTGGATAAAACAATTACTAGTATTGAAACTAAAATTAGAAATTGTGAAGTATGTAATGAGTTAAGATTTACACCAGAAGATATATTAATAAAAAGAGATATAGATTATATAAATAAAATAGTCTATCCAAAAGAATATGAAGAAAACACTTATATGTGGGAAGATTATACTAGAAAAGAAAAAGCTGATTTAATAATGAAATATGTAGATAATGTCGAATTAGAATATTATAGAGATAATCAAGTCAGAATTGGTGAAGTTAATTTTAGAGAAAGTGTTTGTAAACCATGTAATGAATTATATGATGCAGGTTATCTAGATAAAAAAGATTATACAATACTTGGTAGTGTTGGAACTAAATTAAGATTTAGTGAATATTTACCAATTGAAAAAGTTAGTGAAATAATATTTACATTAAGACAATTTTATAATGTTGGTTATTTTGAAGCGACTTATTATTATGATGATAAAGTAATGTTCTTTAATGATTATCAAAATAGAAACATTGTAAGAATATTCCCAATAGAAGATTATAAAAAAATGGATAAAATAGATAGAATACAATTAGGAGTTATTTATATTGGTAATGATGAAAAGTGTCTATTGGATAATGAAGAAGAAGTTTTCACAATAATTCCAGAAAGAACTAATTGTAGAGTTTATGAACTTGATGAAGAAATTAAAAAGAAAAAATTGGAATCAATAGAAAAAGCAAAACAATTGAGAGAAAAGATTTTGAAAAGAAATGATAATGTTAGTCAAGAACAACGATAGTTGCTTGTGAAATTCTTGACTAACAAAAATATAAATAATAATGGACTAATATCAAAACAAAATCACTTTTTCGTTTTGATGTTATCAATCATATAAAAAGTTTTTGTTTACTTTTTATAAAAAAGTAATAACAAACGAACACGTTTTGTTGAAACTTGGTTTCAATGAAAGTGGGAAAAGTTTGTTTAAATAAATTATGAAAATAATCGTTAGTTATTTGAATAATTTACATAGATAAAACAAAAAGGAGTGCTTTCTATTTTATCAATACTTTATGTAGTTTTAATGCCTAAAGCATTATTAAGAAATAAAGTATATGGTTCCTAAGGTGATTAAACCTTAGTCCCCATATTTTGATAGATACGAAGTAGATGTCAAAATATATAGGGGGTTAGAAATTTTGACAAAGCAAAATTACCTACTACAAATAATAAAATTATATTCTAATAAAGGAGGTTGCAAAAGATGGAAGAATTATCATATTCACTACATTTAAGTAATGATAAAAATAAAACTAAACGAGCAAGACAATTTGCTAAAAGTAGTAAACTATCTACTACTTCACTTAGTAATAATGCAATACAAACACATCAACAATTATCAAAAGTTGATAAACATAATTTAAGAAAATATGATAACGCTAAAGATTTAATATGTATTATACGAGGTACTTCATCAGTTGTAGAAGATACTAAAAATTTATATTTAGAATTATTTGAAGATGCAAGAATTAAGTATAATGAAAAACAAAAAAGGAATGATAGAAAAATAGAAAATTATTTTAATCATATCTCAAATGATAATAAAAGAGATCTTGCTTGTGAAATAATTATTGAACTTGGTGATATAGACTTTTGGGCTGATAAAAATGATAATTTCAAACATAAAATGATTGAAGTATATAAAGAGCAAATATTAGATTTAGAAAACATAGTTTCTAACTTTAAGATAGCAAATGCAACAATACATTTTGATGAATCTAGTCCACATTTACATATTGTTGGTATTCCTTTTAAAGATGGCAGTAAAAATGGTATGGAAGTTCAAGTTGGGAAAAGTGATGTTTTCACTACTGATAGTTTAAGAAATATACAAGATAAAATGAGAGAATATTGTATTAATACTTTTAATAAAGTATATGACTTAAACTACTCTTTAAAAATAAAGGAAGAAGGAAGAAATCAAGATATAAATGTTAAAAATATGACTAATTATAGAGAGTTAAAAAAAGAACAAGAGAAAAATAAAAAAAGACTTAATGAATTAAATGATAAAGCAGATAATTTACAAAATAAATCTTTACAAATAACTAATATTATTGATAATTTAAAACCTAATAAGTTAAATAAAAATAATTATTCAATTACAAATGATGAAATAGATGAAATTAAGGATTATATAAAACAAACACAAGAAACTACATCCAATTTAAAGACAACAAATGAGTTAACTACAATATTAGAGCATTATGAAGAAAACTTAAAAAATCATTCTAATGAGGTTAAAGAATTAAAGAAAAAAATCACTACTCGAGAAGATAGAATTAGTGATTTAGAAAATAGATTAGATTTTGCAAATGATACTATTGATATGTTAGAAGATAAAGTTGATAAGCTACAAGAGGTATTAGATTACTTTAACGAATTGTGGAATAAGTTTATTAAGTTCTTACAAGATAAATTCTTTTCTTCAAATAAGTATGATGATTTAATTGATAAATTACACGAAGAAGAAATTATTGATGATGATGATTTAGAAATTATACAAAATGAATATAGTAGTAATTATAGTAAAGATGATGATTTAGAATGATAATTATATGGTAAAATTATATTAGATACAAAATTCCAATCAGCGTTTGGAAAATTAAGATTCTTCAGACACGTCTGAAGAATTCAAGAAAGGAGATTTTTATGTTAGAAAAAAATAATACAATGGCTTTAGAAATAACTAATATAGTTAATGAAGCAAAAAATAATTTAGCAAAGGAAATAAACAAATCTATAACTTATGTTTATTGGAACATAGGAAGAATTATCGTTAAACACGAAAATGAAGATAACAACAGATTAGAATATGGAAAGGAAGTTTTAAAAGGTTTATCTAAAGAATTAACAAAACTTTTAGGAAAAGGATATTCATATACTAATTTAACTTATATGAGATGGTTTTATAATACTTACCCTGATTATAGTAAAATCAGTGAATCATTAAGTTGGTCACATTATATTGAGTTAATAACAATAAAAGATGATGATAAAAGGAACTTTTATGAGAAAGAATGTATCAATTCAAATTGGTCTGTTAGGGAATTACAAAGACAACTTGATACATCATTATTTGAAAGATTATTATTGTCAGATGGTAAAGCAAATAAACAAAAAGTTTTAGAACTATCAAAAGAGGGGCAAATTTTAAGTAAACCTAGTGATATAGTAAAACAACCTTATGTATTTGAATTTTTAGGAGTAAAAGAACCTAAACCACTTTTAGAAAAAGATTTAGAATATAAATTAATAAGACATATTGAAGATTTCTTACTTGAATTAGGAAAAGGATTTATGTTTGTTGGATCACAACAAAGAATAACACTTAATAACACAGATTATTATGTAGATATGGTTTTCTATAACAAGTTTTTAAAATCTTATGTTCTTATTGATTTAAAAATGAATAAACTGAAAGCAGAGAATGTTGGACAAATGAATTTATATTTAAACTATTATGAAAATGTTGTTAATAGTGAAGATGATGGTAAACCAATAGGTATAATTTTATGCGCTGAAAAAGATAAGGTTGCATTAGAATATGCATTAGGTGGTTTATCTAATAATATATTTGCATCCACTTATACTTACTATATTCCAAATAAAGAGCAATTAATTAGTGAAGTTGAAAAAGTATTAGAAAGCAATGAATAATACATGGGTTTGACATTTAAAAAATATAGTGTATAATAATCAAGCAAGTGAGGAGATATAAGCAATTATTTGTGAGCTATCTCGGGTATAAGCCTACACGAACTTTCAAAAGTACGGAGTCACGAATTAGTGATTTACCGTGTTTTTTTTCTATTTTTAAATGGTAATTCACAAGAAAAGGAAGGAAGTGAATATTAATATGGAAAAACAAGAAATTGGAAAATTTTATGCAACATCGTTTAATGATATTGTTATTGAGTTTATTGTGTTTGATGATAATACAATAGATTGTCCTACTTTAGGCTTACAAGACTATAATTCTATTGAATTGAAACCAAGATTTGAATTACATGGACATAAAATAGATGAAGATGGTAATTTTTATGATTTTAAAAGTTATACTTATGATGTTAAACCTAAAGAAAAATTTAAAAATCCACACGAATTGATTGGCAATTATGATATAGATGAAAAATTATTTGATTATTTAAAACAAAATGGAATGATTCGATATAGTAATGATATGGCATATCTTTATGGATTTAGTGATACAAATGGATATGATAGTGATCCAAGACATTATGGTGTAGGTAGTCCTTATAAATGGGCAAAGAAAAAAGAAACTATATTAGTAAAACAAAGAAAAGGACAATTAAATTAGAATAAAGCACAATAACTTAATATAAAGAGTATTGTGCTTTTTATATTGTTGATAAGAAAATAGAAAAATATGATATAACCCGAGTTTTGTAGTTTGACAATTAAAAAATCATCATTTTAACCTTTGTTTATAAGGGTTTATGATGAT
>CALVTA010000035.1 GCA_944359735.1 uncultured Bacilli bacterium
CATATATAATTGAAAAAAGCAGCATCGTTGACACTACTTTTTACACTTTGTTTTTTTCATAGTCTGAATAGTTACTAGCAATTGTAAATGATTGAACTATAATATAAAAGTAAAAAGTATATGTTTTTTCGGACTTTATCTCTAAATTTATATCAGTTGAAGGTAATTTGCTATAATTAACATTACCTTTTAGAAATTAAAATTAATTCACTACTATTTCTTATGTCTGTATTTATAATTATCTCATTATTGTTATAAATTTTACAGTTATCTTTGTTTAATAAAACATAGTTAAGTCCCTGCTCCAATTTAATATTACTTAAATCCTCTATTGCTTTTAAAATTATCCTTTCTATTCTCCATACTAATTCATTAACGGGGATAAAAATATCAAAAGTAGTATCTAGTTCTGGAACTATTAATTTAATTAAAACTTTATTTTTCATTTTAATTTTTCTCCTCACTTATAAAATCAATAACTTTACATAAAGTAGCAAAACCTTCTACTACTTGATAAGCCATATCATTTTTTATATCTTTCGTCATTTCTCTAGTTATTGTTGATAAATGTAATATATTTTGGTCACTGATACCTCTTCCTATAAAAATGCCATCATTAGTTGTAAAAGTTCCACTAAACCAAGGTTCATAAGCAAATTGTTTAAGTTTAGAAACATCATCAATAGCAATTATACTCATTTTTTCATATTCTTTTATCTTTTTAGTAAGTTCTGTTATTTTATTATTATCGTTTATTTTAGAGATAAATTTATTAAAACCATAGATTAGAATAATTCCTTCTGTTTGACTTTTTGATTCTATCAAATTTTTAAGATATTCTAATAACTTGTCTAGTACTTCTAATAAATTATCAGTATAGTAATTTTTATATAAGTTTTGATCTAACTCTAACATTTTGGCTGGATCTATTATAATTAGTGTTGTATTTTTAAGTTGGGTAAAAACAGTTAAGAGACTTTTTACAAAGTTATATGTATTAGCTAACCTATTAGAGGTAATAATATTACCTAAGTTAGCAAGGTAATCAACAGTAACAATTTCTAAATCTTTTTTACTTATTCCTATTGGAACATTATTTAAGCTAGTTACTTCTTCTTCTATATCTTTATATCTTATTATTTCTGGTAAAGTAGGTATACGTCTTGCTTTTACTACGTTATTTTCTCTTTCTTCTTTTATAAAGTTAGTTAGGTAGTCATTTAAGGTTGCCTCATTTTCAGTAATACTAGCGGTTTGAAATTCATGAATGCCATCATTCTTTAGAAGTCCTCTACCTAAAATATCCCTTGGGGCAGTTTTTACTCTAATACCAAAAACGCTAGAATAATCACTTATATCTTTTAGTTTAAAAGCATAGATATTACTAAAATTAGAAGCTACTTTATTATGAACAGAATTTATTGTTGAGGCTGTTATAATAAATATCACTCCATAATTAACAGAGTCTCTAATTAGATCTGAAATTTCTTCATAAAGATCAGGGTTACTTTCATATAACGAGTCAAAATTATTAATGATAACAGTAATAACTGGTAACTTATTTCCACTAGTCTTTGTATAATTTTGATAACTTCCTCCACTTTCAACAAATAGATTCTTTCTTTTTGCTAATTCTTCCTTTAGTAGTTTTAATAAATTGTTATATTTCTCCTCTTCACCAGAAAAGACTATTCCCCCAACTTGAGGTAAACTTAAAAAGCGCCTTAGTGATTCAGAACCATAATCAATTATATAGTAATTTAATTCATCAGCTTTATGGAATTTAGTAGTAGAATAAATTATAGTATTTAATAACATCTCTTTTTCACTACCATCATTACCATAAATTAAAGTGTTCCCATCATTTAAAAAATTATATTTAACAAGACCTTGTTCTTGTTTTTCCGGAGCATCATATTCTCCTATTATAGCTTCTATATTGTATGGTGTTGAAGAGACATTATACTTTGTTCTTAATGTTTCTTCAACAATTATAGCTGGTATATTTGGAAGCCATAGTCTTTTAGCTTTTTTATTGATACTATTAGATATATCAATAATTGTTTTTAAAATTGCGGATAACTGTTCCCCTCTAGCTTCTATTTTAGAAGAGCTAGCTGCTTGAATACTTTTAATAGCAATACCATAGTCATTAATAAAATTAACACTTTTATCTACTTGTTTAATAATCTTTTCTGATGGATAATATTTAGCACCACACCAAGCTGATTGACCAAGGGCAAAGTATTCATCATAACCCACTTGTAAATAGAATCGTCCTACTTGTTTTAAACTGGCAGCTTCAGGGCGTTTTAACATTTCTTTGCTATCAGCTTCATCTTGAACTTTTAAACAAACTCTAAATTTAGTATTTGACCAAATTTGATCATTAACAACTCCGCTAGGTTTTTGGGTAGCAAGTATTAGATGCACTCCTAGGCTTCGACCAATTCTAGCAACACTAATTAAATTGTCCATAAAATCTGGTTGTTGACTTTTTAACTCTGCAAATTCATCACATATTATAAACAAGTGTGGAACTGCTTCAGTAATTTTTCCTTCTTTATAAAATCTCTGATATTTATATATATCAATTGTACTCTCTCCTAAATTGTCTCTAGCTTTATTAAATAAAGATTGTCTTCTTTGCAACTCGCTGTTAATACTAACCAAAGTTCTATCCATTTCAGCTTTATCTAAATTTGTAATAGTTCCAGCTAGATGAGGGAGATTAATACCTGTAACTTTATTTTCAAAGGCTCCAGCTAAGCCTCCACCTTTATAATCAATTAAGATAAATGAAACATCATCAGGGCTATAATTAATAGCCATAGACAAAATATAAGTAATTATAAATTCTGATTTACCACTACCAGTCATACCAGCAATTAAACCATGAGGTCCATGATATTTTTCATGAAGATCCAAATACATTAAATCGCCTTCTTCATCAATACCTACTTCTGCTCTTAAACTAGTAGTAGCATCATTTGTATTCCATCTATTTAAAATATTAAGTTGTTCTACCTTTCCCACTTTCTCCATTTCAAGAAAAGTAATAGTATCTGGTAATTCTTTTAATCCTTCTTCAAATTCAATTGGTATATTAGATAAAACTTTAGTAACTTGTAACATATCTATATTATAATTAATCTCATCAGCAAATGTTGTTTGTTCTTGTTTTTCATAAGAATTTTTCAAAACCCCAGAATTATTATCACCAACAGTAATAAAGTTATTGCATTTACTCGGTAATTTACTTAATCTATTTTCTATAATTAAAAGACTAAAGCCTATATTTTCATCAATTTCTGTAATTGTTTTAACTAAATCATATCGTTTTATTTTATCATAATCATCTATTATTATTAAATAATGAGGCTTAAAAGGTGTTGTTTTATTAGAAGATATTTCATTAAGTCTACTTGCAAAAACCATTTGGAGGTAATCAGATACACTTTTAGTAGATTCTGCTGTTGTAGCAAAGAATCTAAAATTCATTTCATTAGTAAAGTTGTGTTTTAAATATCTTAAATATTCCCAATTTTCTTTATTATTTTCATTAGTAAATATTGCAATTTTTATATCTTCATAACTATAGAATGTTAATAGTTGTAAAACAACATTGTGAACAAAGTTAACAGCTTTATATCTTTCTCCCATAATAGCAGTAGTTTTATTTTCATAAAAAGAATAACCAACAGGAACATTCTCAATGTATTTAAATTCATTTACTAATTGATCTGCTTTTTCCCTAAGTTCACTTTCTTCAATAGTAAATCCTTCTTCAGGATATTCTATTTTAGCATCTAATTTTTCTTTACCAATACCAAGTCTAACTACTAAAAAGTCACTTTGATCAACTCTTTTATCCCAAAAATTAACACTTTTATTTTTGATTATATTTAGACATTCATTAACTGTAATTAAATTTTCAAATAGAATATCTTTTTGAAGTTTAGCTTCTTCAGTTAATTCTTTTCTCTTTTCATCTAAATAAGCACTATATTTTTTTATCAATTCTGCTTTATGTTTTTTCTTCATTCTTCTATTGTACCATTGTGTTACTAAAGGCCAAACAAGCATAGATATAAGCATCGCTCCACTAGTAACTAGAGATGGCCAGGAATCAGCTACTGTTGTTTGTTTAGAATAAATCCTTGAAATAGTATTGAGTAACATAGTCCCCGCCATTATACCCATTGTAAGCATTGGTCCTATTACTAATATTAAAGGTAATTGATCATTATCATTTTCCCTTGGAGGTGCACTTAGTTTTATTTCTTTAGTTTCAATTATTCTTCTAAGACGAGGTGCTTTAGAAAAATAGTCATCTTTACTGTATATATCAACATCTTTTATTTCTATATTTAAAGGTTTCTCTAAAATAGGAAATTGATAATTCTTTAATAAAGATGTATTTTCATTTACATTGGCAACATTATTAATTAAAATTAAGTTACTTAAGAAAATTAGATTAAGGCCATATATTTCAAGCGAATCTCCAGTCCTTATATAATATGAATTTCCTTGTAATGCAATTTTGTTGATATAAACTGGAATATTTTCACTTTTCTCTAAAATCAATTTATTTTCTTTGACACTTATTTTAACTAAGCCATTATTTAAATATGGGCAATTATAAACTATACTAGCAGATGAGTTATTACTTATAGTCAGATTTATATTAGTATCATAGGTATAAGTAATAATATTTTTAAAACTTAATTTACTTACATATATTAAATAATTTACATTATTTCTTCTTAAAATATAAAAGTTATTAGGTATTAAAATTTCTTTAGAACTATTACTATTACCATTAATAATTTTTACATCACTAGTTTCATATAAGACCCAATTACCTTCACTTGCTTCAATATTAATTAACTTACTTTCTTCTTTTTCATTATAATCAAAGGTATAACTACCTGAAATATCAGCTGGTAATTTAAAGTCTATAAGTTTATTAACTAAAAATAAAGTAATTTTCATACTCTCACCTATCTTTTTGGACATCAAAAAGAACAAGATTGTTAATCTTGTTTATGGTTGGAAGAAAAGGGTAATATAATTACCCCCCCCCAGGTAACTTTTTGTAAACTAACTTCGATAATCTTGTTCATCTTTATCCACATCTTTCTTATCTTATATATTGATTATAGCAAATAATAGAAGTAGATTCAAGATAGCAAAGAAAAAGACCAATAAAATAGTGAAAATATGTTTGGCTCTTTATTCTTGTAAATCTTCTATGAAAGCATCTTAATTTTATTGTTTAATCTTTTTAAATTACTACATCAGGATTAATATCTTTTTCAGATCATAAACGCACTTTTTTGTATATAAATAAAAAAAGAACCCCACACAAGAAGTTCTATTCTAAATTAAGTTTATTTTTTAATATATAATTAGTTATAGGTGTAATTATCGCTGTAATAATAATTACAAGTCCTATTAATATTCCAAATAAGATATTAACAGATGATATTACTCCAACTTCATTATCAAGACTTCTTACAAAATCAGGACTAATTGTTCCAATGAAGATAAGAGCAAAAGTAAAGTACATCTCATAGATAATATAAAGAATTATGTAAGCAAGGAAACTAAAGCCTAGTTTATTAGTATTTTTTAATTGTCCTAAAGCAATAGATAAATAGCAAACAGCAAGGCCTGAGATATATGCCACTATCATAAGAACTGTCATAAGTATTAACATAACAACGCCAGCAGTTGGTATATCTCTAAAGAAGATTGCAATAGCATTAGCAAAATTTGTCCATTCTCCATTACCTATTACTAGTATTAAAATAGATATAAACATAACAGCAAGGCTTGATATCATAGTAACAACACTTGTTATAAATTTAGAGGTTATAATAGTACTTTTCTTAACTGGTAAAGTGTTTGTTAAGTACCCTCTTTCAGTGGCAAAATCTAAATAGAAATCTCTAACACTTAAGAAAAATGTCCCTACAACTAATACCATTAATATTACAACATAGCTTAATATCATAAGAGCATTTAAGGTTGAAAATAAATTAGATGTATCAGAGAAATTATTTAATATTACTGTTAATATTGTAATAACTAATGTAATTAAATAAATTGGTAGTAAAGTTTTATAAAGATTCTTAAAATCATATTTTAATAACTTACCTAACATTTAAATTCCTCCCTAAATAAATCATTAATAGACATATTAGTTTCTTTTCTAATTTCATCTGTACTACCATTTCTTACGACTTTACCATTTTTTAAGAATATTACTTCATCTAAGACTTTTTCTAAATCACTAATTAAATGAGTTGAGATAAGTAGAGATGCATCATTACTGAAATTAGTTAATATTGTATTAATGATATAATCCCTTGCAGCAGGATCAATCCCACCAATAGGTTCATCTAAAATATATAGCTTAGCTTTTCTACTCATAACAAGTATTAATTGTACTTTTTCTTTAGTACCTTTAGACATTGTTTTAAGTTTTTGATTTAAATCTAGATCTAACTTACCTATTAATTCTTTTGCTTTTTCTATTCTAAAGTCTTCATAAAAGTCTTTAAAATAGTTAAGTAGGTCTAAAACAGTCATATTATTATTTAAGTAATTTTTATCAGGTAGATAAGAGATTAATTTCTTGGTTTCAACCCCTAAGTCTAATCCTTCTACTTTAATAGTACCACTAGCTTCTTTTAATAAATCATTTATTAATTTAATAAGAGTTGTCTTACCACTTCCATTAGGTCCTAAAAGTCCTACGATCTTACCTTTAGTAATATTAAAAGTAACATCATCTAAAACCTTATTAGCACCATAACTTTTAGTTATATGACTAACTTCTAATAAAGCCATTAAACTTCACTCTCCTTTAGTATATTCTTAATATCAGTATCACTATATCCCAAAGATTTTAAATTATTAATAAAATCTTGATATAGTTTTTTTGCGACTTTTCTTTTTTCTTTTAAGATAAACCCTTTATTATCTGTAACATATTTACCACTAGTTCTAACTGTATAGATAAATCCCTCTTCTTCTAGTCCTTGCAAAGCTTTCTGCATTGTATTAGGATTTACTTGATATTTAAGGGCAAAGTCACGAACAGAAGGTATTTTACTACTAGGTAATAACTCTCCTTTAAATATCTCTTTTTTTATTATTTCTTCTAGTTGTAAATAGATAGGTTTATCATTATCAAAAGCATAACTTATAATTATCACCTCTTTTTTGTATTACTTAATTAATACAGTTATACAATAAATATATGTTAAAGTCAAGAAAAATATTATTTTAATTGAACTATTTACAAGCCTTGGATATAATAAATGACATAAGGAGAAAAACGTATGATAAAAAACGAATTAAGACAGAAAATAGGCATTAAAGATATATATAGAAATGATGATTATACCTTTGTATATTTAGATAACGAGCAAAAATTATTAGTTAAAGATGAGAAAATATATGATATTTCCGAGTACGACTCTTTTCATAAAGTTATTACTATGAATAATATAGATTATGTTCTTGTATCTAAAGACTATTCTTTATCTTTAGTTAATTTAGAAACTAAGGATGTCATATTTGAAGATGAGAAAGCTTTTGATGTAGAAAAAGAAGATGAAAGATGCTTACGTATAATGATGAAAATAGGTGGTGGAGATGATGCTATCTATAACATTGAGACAAAAGATTATTTAAATATCCCTACTGAATATGAATTTGAACATTCCTTAAAAAATAATTTATATGTTTATAGTGAAAAAAACAAAAATTTTGAAAAAGAGTTTTTAGATAGAAAAAGAGTTGTTCTTAACGCTAATGGCAAAGTATTGTTAAAAGATATTACAGGGTGGATTGATTATAGTGATAATTATTTAGTAATTAACAATAATGATAAAATAAGGATTATTAATTTAAACGATGAAGGCAATATAGAAGAAAAAACAGTAGAATTTAATAAAAACTTACTTATTAAGCCAATATTTTATGATGGGAAAATAGTTTTAGTTAAAGAAGGATTAATAGAAATATATGACTTAGAGTTAAATATAATTAAAAGTATTGAAGTCAGTAACTTAAATAAGGTTGTAGATTATGAACTTACTAATAATACTTTAAAGTTTTGTGTACCTTATCAAAATACTAATAAACATCTTTTTGTTAATTTAAAAAGTGGCAAGACTATTTCTCATATTAGAATAGAACCATATCCATATTGGATACCTACTACTTATATAGGAAGAGAAAAAATAGATAATGAAGAACAAAACTATTACTTTTATGATGAGAAATTTAATTTAAGAAAGAAAATAAATGGTAAAAAGATTTATAGTATTGACAGTAGGAAAGAGTGTATGTTTTATATAGAAAATGATAAAAGAAAACAATTTTTTAATATGGAAACAGGACTATTAGAAGATGTTCCTTATGATTATATGTATTTTCATTTATCCCTTCCCTATGGTTATGGAGTTAATTTAGATACAGAAAAAATGGATTTCTTTGATGAAGAGTTGAATATTATTATAAAAGATTTTGACTATAACAAATATAATATGAGCATTGATCACACAGAGTTTAATTATTTTATAATAAAAGATTATCTATGTATTTCAAAACATATTGTCGATGGTTGTGGTTTATCTCACTTTAGAAAAATTATCGAAAGAAACGATGGACAAGTTATATTAGATGCATATGACTGTAAGGTTTATCCTTTAGGTAACTATATTCAAATAATTAAAGATGGAGAAACTAAATATTTTAACACTGAAGTTGATGAGTTTACGCCTCTTTCTATCATGGTGCCTGTTAATGAAAAAGGAAAAATAGATATTACTAAACAATCTAATTTAAAAGAATCTTTATTATTAATTGATATAGGATATCAAAAAACTAAGAAACTATAACAAAAAGATGCTTTTCAATCCATAAGCATCTTTTTAATTCTTTAATTTAAATGTTTTAGGGGCATAATTATATATTAAGAATAAAGATATTACTGAATAAAGCACTACAAAGATAATCATAATAATTCCAAAGATAGATGTGGACATTTCTATTCTTGAAATATAATAACATCCCCAATAAGTAATGATACTAGCGATTGTATAAGTGGTACTTTTCATTTCCATTCCGATATTATAAGGTTGTAATAGATAATATAAGACTAAGTTATGGATAGAAAAGAAAATAGACATTGAGATAATTGATAATATTATAATTATATAATTTAGGGGATTAGATGTTCCTCCACTTAAAAATAAAAGTATTGCAAGGACTAAAGCAAGAACTATGGTTGGTAGTAAATTAATAACTATTACAGTCTTAAGCCTTTCTTTAAATAAAGATAGAACTATCTTAGGCTCTCTATAAAATCTATAGAATAACATAGAGTGATCACAGTTCATAAACATAGCATTAGTAATATTTTTACCAGTATTAATAAAATACATTAAGAATAACATATATGGTAAAAGTAATAAAGCAAAAGTATTAATACCCTGTTTTAAAGTTGGTATAAAGTATATAAGTATCCCCAAAACTATGCCTACTATCAAAATAAACATCGTTGTTTTTTTTGCACTATCACTAAGAATCTTGCGATGACGTTTTACAAATAAATCATGGAAATAGGAAAAACCTGCTTTATTACTAGTTATACCTTTATCGAGAGTAATTTGATTTCTGCTAGTCTTAGTTAGTTGTTCTGTATTGTTAGATGAATTTATGACAAAAATATTGTCATGTTTTAATAATTCTTTACATAGATATTGATAACCATCATAAGTTAATACTTTTTTAAAAGATATTATTCCTAATATTAAAGTAATAGTAAAAATTATATAGAAAATATTAACAGATATTACTAAATTATAGTATGGTAATAAATATCCTATTAATAGTAGTACCATTATTAAACCAAAATATAAAGTCCAAGACTTAGGTTTATTTTCATTTATAATAATATTTTTCTTTTTCATGCGATAAAAATATATTGCAATAGCGATTACTTTAACACTTACAGTAAATAATACTAACATTAAAGCTTGATACCAAGTAATAAGATTAAAGAATAATAGTATTAATGATACAAATTGTCCTATAAAAATACTTCCTAAAAAGTAAATAAAATTAGGAATAATATAATCTTTCGCTTTCATTTTCATTAAGACTATTAAATAATATTTATCTCTTGTTGGATTAAAAATTTCAGTATTAGAAAAACTTCCAATAAGTGCTAGAAAGATATAGATATGAATTATGTAACTAACATCAAAGCCTTTATAAATAGTTAATGGTAGTAGTAAAAACGAATAGATATATAATAGTTTATAGCCAAAAGTCCTAATTAATTCTCTTATAATAAAGATTATTAAACTAATAATTTTAAAACTTTTAAAACCATAAAACTTAGTAGGAATTATTTTACCTATTAAAGGTAATTTACTAATACCATAGATAATTTGATTAACAATATAAGCATTCTTTACTTTTAAAGATATTAAAAAGTTATTAAGCATCTTCTTCACCTTTTAAGACAGTTATTATTTTATTCTTTAATTCTTTATCTGTTAACTCATCTCTTTTTATTTCTAAAAGTTCTCCTTTATTTAAAACTACTATCTCATCACATAAATCTAAAGCAAGTTCCATAATATGAGTAGAAAAAATAAGAATTCTATTCTTTTTCATTTTCTTTAATAACTCTTTCATCTCTTCTGCTACTACTACATCAAAAGATGTTAATGGTTCATCTAGCAACAATATATTAGGACTTGCTATTAAATAAATTAACATCTGCATTTTATTCTTCATACCATGAGAATAATCTTTCATTAATTTATCTCTATCTTCTTTATCTATTTTAACAATATCAAAATATTCATCTATAGTTTTTAAATCTTTAATGTTATCTTTATTAATATCTATAAAATATTTTAAAAACTCTCTTCCTGTTAAAAATTCAGGTACTACAGGTGTTGATAGAACATAACCTATATCACTACTTTCTATTTTTTTATTAGACTTACCATTACTTAAATAAAACTCTCCACTATCACACTTTAAATCTTCATTTAAACAGTTAAAGAAAGTAGTCTTCCCTGCTCCATTTCTTCCTAATAAACCATAAATTTTACCACTTTCAAAAGTAAAGTTAATATTTTTAAGTACTTCCTTTTTATCAAAGCTTTTACTTAGATTTTCTATTACTAACTTCATAATTACTCCTCATTTCTTTTTAAGTCTATCATAGGTAAATCTAAATATCAACAACTATAATTTCTACTTAAAAATATATAAAATATTACTAATGATATTTACCTATTTTATAATTATTTATAATATCTTTACTTATATTAAGATTTCCTCTACCTACTCCTAAATTATGATTTTGTTTTAATGTTCCATGATAGTCACTTCCTCCTGATATTAAGAGATTTCTTTTCTTTGCAAAATCTAATAAATAATTAGTTTGTTCTTCGCTAAACGTTGTATAGAAGCACTCTACTCCATCTAAGTCGACTTCATTATAAATTTTATCTAGAAAGTTTTCTGTATCAGTAAATTTATATTGAAAAGGATGAGCTAAGAAAGCAATACCTCCATTTTCATGGATAAATTTCACTATTTCTTTTATATTTGGATAATAGCTAGCTTTGTTTATAAATATTTTGCTTTTGGGATTGGTTATACCTTTTCTATAATAGTCACTATAAGAATCCCAAATATCTTCTTTTAATATCTTTCTATTATTTTCATGCTTTATTAATTCTTCATAAATTGCTATTTCAAAAAACTTTCTTTTTTTAGCTTTTTTAATAATATCTAAATCACATTCTAGTCCAAGTTTTTTTATTCTTTCAGTTATTTCTATGTAAAAAGCTTCAAATCTTTTCTTATTATTTACTGGATTATATTTTTCTATTAAATACTTGTTAATCTTTTTATAATCAAAACCGTAACCTAATACTTCTATTAATCTATTATCAAAGTTAGTAGTAAATTCACATCCTACTATAATATCTCCCTGATATATTTCTTTTACATTAATCTTTTCCATTTTAAAATAGGCTTTACAAGTATTATGATCTGTTATAGAAATAACTTCTAAGCCTAAGTCTTCCGCTTTTTCCAATAGTTCATTAATTGTATCTGTTCCATCAGAATAAGTTGTATGCATATGTAAATCTATCATTTATTTACTCCTTTATACATCTTTAAAGCTTCACCTAATATATCTCCATATTTTAAAAGATAATTTTTAGTATGTTCTGTCATATTAGATGGTAATTTATTTACATCAAACCACTCTAACTTTTTACTTTCATTATCATTTATTTTTAAAGTCCCACTATATTTCTTTACTACATAGATAGCAGTTATATCATATAATTTATCTCCATTAGGATATTCTCTATAAGTATCTTTTCCTGATAATACTTTAACCATTTCTAAATCTATAATATCTAAATTGGTTTCTTCTTTTAATTCACGTCTTGCCACATCTTCAAAACTTTCACCTAATTCCATCGCCCCTCCTGGAAAACCATACTGATTATAATCAGTTCTTAGTTGCATAAGCACTTCATCTTTGTCATTAAAAACAAACAAACCTACTCCGGCAGTTAAAATTGGATTATGTCCTACATACTTTCTTAAATCTTTTATATAACTCATATTAACTCCTTTCGCATTATATATCTTAATTTACCTCCATACATTAACTTCTCTTTATATTTTTTATAAATAGATTCTGCTTTTAAAATTAAACTTTCTTGTAAATGATTTCCTCTATATTTTGGTAATACATCGGCATTATCCATTTCAATAGATGAAGATAACTCATCTTTAGGTATTTCTTTAGCCATTTCACCTTCAGGATTAATATGACGCTCTGCTATTAGGAAACCTGCTAAATCATCTTTATATAATGCTTTAACAATAATAGCTTCATCATTTAATTTATTTAAGATTTTATCATAATTAGCAAATCCTATCACATACCATTCTTTATTTTCAATTATGTCATGTAAATACTTAATAGCTTCCACCACTTCATTAATATCATTAATATTTCCTTCTTTAATTATGAAATTCATATTTTTCCTCCTAGTTTTTACTGTATCTTAAATAATTTTATTTATTTTCTTTAATAATGTTTCTTTTACATCACTATCCCCCATTGTGAAATCTGCTCGAACTTTTCGAGTTAAGATAAGTAACTAATCCAAATTTGGGTTAGTTTTTTTGTTGTTAAAAACTATCCTACTTTAAAAAGAAAGGATTGAAACAATGG
>CALVTA010000036.1 GCA_944359735.1 uncultured Bacilli bacterium
TTGCTACATCCTTTCTTATTATGTAGTAATAATTATATCAGATTTTCTTTGCGAAAAAATTTACTCTTTTTTGCTGATTATTTCCATATTTTTTCTAATTATACATATAATTATGGTACAATAAATAGGAGGAAACGTTAATTATAATAATGTAGAGTTACAATTGATGGTGTCACATCAATTGTAACTCTACAATAAAATAAAGCAGTTTTTACAAAAATACTTGCCTATTTTATAATTTTATGGTTATAATAAGTATGTATTTTAAATGGCGGTATTGGTGAAGTGGTTAACACGCTGGTTTGTGGCACCAGTATGCAAGGGTTCGATTCCCTTATACCGCCCCATATTGAAATTTGCTCGAACTTTCGGGTTTAGATAGATAACTGATCTAGAGATGGATTAGTTTTTTAGTATTTAAAGAAAATTAGATGAATATATGAATTTAAATTGTACACTTAGTAAAATAATAAAAAAGTATTACTGCAAGACAAAATTTTTGTCAAATGTTTTCAACTGAAAAAAATTATGTGAGAATAGTTCTTCTTAGATAATTTGATAAAATTTATTAATTATGTTATAATAAACAGCAAATTAAAGGAGTATTGAAATGGAAAAAGTTGTTTCAGATAATGAAAAAATTGAAAAATTAGTACAATATTATAAAGACAAAGGATTATTGATAGTTGGACTTAATGATTCACAAGGTGTAAATACTACTTCTACTTTCTTTAAAAAAGGATTATTAGAATATTTAGCTGCTGCATTAACAAGTGATGAGTTAGTACCTGAAGTGATCAATGTTTTTTCACTTACTATGAATAAAACAGAACATATTGATTATTTTTTAAAAAATAATTTAAGCTTAGAGGAAATAAAATTATCACAAATTTATAGTGCGGTTAGTGCTTTAGAAAAAGTTATGATTGATATGAGATTACCTAAATTTTTGGGAAAAGTTGGTAATGTATATAGATTAATTTATACACCTAAGAAAGGTGATGAAAAAATTAATATTGCTACATCATTAAGAGAAACACAAGAACCTGTGATGGTTTATTCTAGTGGTGTAAATGATTTAATGAGAGAAGTTGGTGCAAATCCTTTTGGAATAAAAGAAGATTATAAGACAAGAGATAAGAAACCAAACTATTATTATACTCTGGAAAAAACAAAGAATCCTGAAACACTAAAAAAAGTAATGGATTCAATTGAAAGAAATTATGATACTATTTTAGGTATTAATTCAAATACAGATATTTATACATTAGGAGCGTATATTCCAAAATCTTTACAAAGTGAAGAAATGAATATATTTAGAGATTTAGTAATTGCTTATAATGAAGAATTATTAAATTTATGTAAACAATATGGTATTACATTTGTTGATACAGAAGAAGTTGGTAAAAAATATAATAATAGTGAAAGTAATTTTCATATTTCAACTGCAGGACATAATGCCTTAGCAAATTATATATTGGGATATATGTATTATAATAAATTTGAATTAAATGATTCGTCAAAAAAAGAAATAAGTAATTTAATTGAAATAACAAATAAAGGTTCAGAAGGAGTTATAGAATTAATTACATCTGATTATGAAAAAAGTTATGAAGAAGCGATGAAGTTGGTTGAATATTCAAGAGCAAGGAAATTAGAAATTGCAAATGAACATAAAAGAGAAATTGCGATATTTCAAAAAGTTCTAACTAATAAAACAAAATAAGAGTTAGTAGAGACTTATTAATTAAGTAATATTATGCTCTTTTTTAGTAGTAGTGGACAATTTTATGATTTTAATAAACAATTACTCATATAAATTTTTGTAAGCTATTTAGGTTTGATTGAAAAAGAGAATTTAAATAAAAAACATTCGGTTATCTTATGTTCTTTTCAGAAATAATTGGTAAAATTTGGAATTTAATTATTAATTTTATAAATTAGGTAAAGCTAAAAGCTTTTCTTTTTTTTGACTTTGTGTTAGACTTATTATGGGAGTGGAGATATATGCAATTAATAAATAAATTATTACAAATTGGTTTTTTATATGAAGATGGAGAGATCGATAAATTATCAATTGTAATAAAAGATTATAAAATTATAATAGATATTCAGAAAATGAGAGTTAATTATGGAGAAAAAATAAATGTAATAAGAGATGATGCCTTTAATTTAAATATATCTGAAAATATTGTTAGGTTAGATTGTATTTGTAGATTATTAAAACAAGGATATAAACCAGAAGATATTACTTTAGAGAAAAAATATAAATTAGGTCATCGATATAAAGGATATGCTGATATTGTAATTTCAAATAAAAATCATACATATATGATTATTGAATGTAAAAGTAATTATAAGGAATTAGAAAAAGAGAAGAATAAGATGCTTCAGGATGGAGGACAGTTGTTTTCATATTATCAACAAGATAAATCAGCAAAAGCTCTTATTTTGTATGCAACAGAATTTTATGATTACGATTCTTATATGACTTATATAGTTTTTACTGAGGATAACTTTAAAGATACTGATACAATAAATGAAACTTATTTAAGATGGAACAAACAATTTGATACAACAAAAATTTTTGATCAAAGTAATTTTGCTTATAATTTGTTTAGTAAGCCTTTAACTCATGCTGATTTGGAGGATTTAACTGAAAAGGATAGTAAAATTATTTTTAATCAGTTTCAGGAAATATTAAGACATAATGTTATTTCTGATAAGCCTAATGCCTTTAATAAAATGATGAATTTATTTCTATGTAAGATAGTTGATGAGTTTGAAGATAAAAAGCCAATTTTAGATTTTCAATGGTTAGAGTCTGATACTGAAGAGTCTTTTATGACCAGACTAAATGATTTATATAAAAAAGGTATGAAAATTTATTTTCAAAAGGATTTAATAGATTATACTAAGGATGATATTTTTAAAGCAGTTGGTAATGATTTAAAACTGCAAAAAATGTTTAATAATTTAAGATTGAAAAAAAATAATGAATTTGCTTTTAAAGAAGTGTTTGATGATAAAACATTTATTGAAAATACACTGGTTGTTAAAGAAATGGTGATGTTGTTACAAAAAAAGAGAATTAGATATTCATATAAACAACAATTTTTAGGAGATTTCTTTGAGTTGCTTTTAAATACGAGTTTAAAACAGGAAGCAGGACAATTTTTTACTCCTATACCTATAGTAAGATTTATTTTAAAATCTTTGCCAATTATTGAAATAATTAATAAAAAAATTAAAGATGGTGATATTAACTATTTACCTTATACAGTTGATTATGCAGTAGGTACAGGACATTTTTTAACAGAATCTATGGATTGGTATGATCATTTAATAAGAAATAGACTTTTGGATGAAGATTCTATGAATAAAGTTCAACGGGATAAATATTATCTTTGGAAAAATACAGAAACACAGTATCAGTGGGCTAATGAATTTATATATGGTATTGAAAAGGATTATAGATTAATAAAGAGTGCAAAAGTTAGTTGTTTTTTAAATGGTGACGGAGATTCTATTATAATTAATGGTGATGGTCTTGATAATTTTAAAACTAGTTCTGATTATCAAGGTAAATTGAAGATATATGATAGAAATAATGAAAAAATGAATGAACAATTTGATGTTTTGATTGCCAATCCTCCTTATTCAGTTAATTCATTTAAAAATTATTTACATAATGCTAAAAACTCATTTGATTTATTTTCAAAAATAACTGAAAACAGTTCAGAGATAGAATGTTTGTTTATTGAAAGAGCTTATCATTTGTTGAAAGTTGGTGGTGTTGCTGGAATTATTTTACCTTCAAGTGTCTTATCAAATGGTAAAATATATACTAGTGCTAGAAATATATTATTAAAACACTTTGATATAATATCTATTGTTTCTTTAGGAGATTGTACTTTTATGGAGACTGGTACTAATACAATTATTTTATTTTTAAGAAAGAAAGATAGCTCTATTTATAATAGTATTTATTCTTACGTTAAAACTTTATTGAATTCTACAAAAATTACAGATATAACTATACATGGTATAGATCATTGTGTTAGTAAATATTTAAGTGATGTATATAATAATGCTTTTACTATAAATGAATATGATAAATTTCTTAAAGATCCAGGGTCTGTTGTAAATGAAGTTACAAAAAAATATATATCAAAATATGATAAAGATCAAATAATAGATTTCGAAATTAATAAATTAAGTTTATATCTTGTGGCATATCATCAAAAAGTTGTAGTTGCCAATACAGGTAATTCTAAAGATGAACAGGTTGAGTTTTTAGGATATTCATTTAGTAAAAGACGAAAATATGAAGGAATGCATAAAAGATTAGATGATGATGGTAATTTAGTTACTAAATTATATAATGAATTGAATTTAAATGATGAAACTAAATTAAATAGCTGTATCTATAATAATTTTAATGATATAGATTTTGAGATAGACTCTTCATTAGAAGAGAATGTTAATTTGTATAATCTTAAAGATATTATACAGTTTGATTCTATTGGGAATGATTTTATTTCAAAAATATCTACTACACCAATTGATAAATTTAAGATTAGTTCTAAATATAATGTTAAACCACTTGGGACACTTTTAAAAGAAGAACCAATAGGAGGTTCCACTCCATCAAAAGAAAATATGACATATTGGAATAGTAAAGATATTCCTTGGGTTACACTAGAGGATTTTTCTAGTGATATGTATATACTTTCTTCAAAAAAATATGTTTCTCAAACGGCTTTAGATGAAAATAAGGTTAGGTTAGTTCCTGAAAATTCAGTATTAATGAGTTGTACAGCTACTTTGGGGAGAGTTGCAATAAATAGATTTAAATGTACAACAAATCAACAAATAAATGCTTTGATATGTGATGAAAGACAAATAATTCCAGAATTTTTAGCATACTATTTATCATCTAATAGTTCACATTTACATTATTTAACAAATAATTTGGGAGTTAAACACATTAATTTAAAGATATTAAAAAGTTTGCAAGTAATAGTTCCTCCTTTAGATGTACAGAGAAATATTTTAAATAATATAAGAAATGAAAAGAGCAAACTGGAGAATATAATGGAAGATATAAAAGTACATGAAAATAATATTATAAGAGAAATAAATTATAATATAACAGATAAATATGAAAATTTGGAAGATTTATGTGTCGAAGATGGTATTAGAATAGGTGGTACACCTGCATCATATGAATATAAGTATTATCATAATGGTAATAATCTATGGGTTAAAATTTCTGATATGAATAATGATGAAATTATAAATACAGCTAAAAAGATAAATGATTTAGGAGTGAAAAAATCTAATGTTAAACTTATAAAAAAGGGTTCACCGCTTGTTTCCTTTAAATTGACAATAGGAAAAACAGCTATAGCAGGAGTTGATTTATATACTAATGAAGCTATAATGGGGTTAGAGCCAATTAAGAATATTGATAATAAGTATTTATTCTATATTTTTAAATATAATTTTGTAGATATGGAAGCAGACCAGAAAGCATTTGGTAAATCATTAAATCTACCATTGCTTAAAAGATTAAAAGTACCTTATATTTATGATGAAAAAGTAAAATCTCAAATGATTAATTTTATAGATAAAGAAGAGGAATTGATTAGAGAATTAAAACTAAGAGCAAAAGAATTTGCAACATTAATACAAAGAAAATTTGATGACAGTTTGGAGAAAATATAATTTTTATTTATGAGGCTATGATAAAATTTTGATATTATAGCTCCTTTTTTGTAATCTCTAAATTAAGTTATTAAATTTTAAAATATTTAGATTAAGTTAGTTAATTTTTTGTTCATAATTGCTATAATATTAATAGATTAAAAGAAGGAGAGATTTATGATTTTATATACAAATGAAATAGTTTTTAGAGGTCATCCTGATAAAGTATGTGATCAAATTAGTGATGCTTTGCTTGATTCTTATTTAAAAAAAGATAAACATTCAAGGTGTGGTATTGAAGTTATGGGTGGTAAGGGTAAGATTTTTATTACTGGTGAAGTTACTAGTAAAGCTTTTATTGATATGAATAGTATTGTTAGAAGAGTTTTAAATGATGTAGGTTATGATACAGACTATGAAATTATTGATAATTTAGGTAAACAAAGCCCTGATATTGCTCTTGGAACTAATGATAAAATAGGTGGGGCAGGGGATCAAGGTATGATGTTTGGTTATGCTTGTGATGATACTAAAGAGCTATTGCCAACAGCAGTGGTTATATTACAGAGACTTAGTAAATGGTATGATAAAGAAAGACTAAAATGCCCTTATTTAAAAAGTGATGGTAAAGCACAAATTACAGGTTATTATGATGAAAATATGAAATTAAAAAAGATTAAATATTTTACTATATCATATCAAAATGATGAAAAGAATCGTGATTATACTGATAAATTAATTAAAGATGCTTGTTTAAATATATGTAAAGATTATGATATAGAAATAGAAGAATTCTTGATTAATCCAACTGGTAGATTTGAAATAGGAGGTTTTGAGGGAGATTCAGGTCTTACGGGAAGAAAGATTGTAGTAGACTCGTATCAGTCATTCTGCCCTGTTGGAGGTGGTGCTTTTAGTGGAAAGGATCCTACTAAGGTAGATAGAAGTGCTGCTTATAAAGCTAGGTTAATTGCTAAAGAGTATTTAAAAAGACATGATCTATCTTGGTGTAGAGTAATAATTAGTTATGCTATTGGAATAGATAAACCTTTATCAATATATATAGACAGTGATAAAGGATATATTGAACCAGATGAAGCTTTATATTTGGAGTGTACCCCTAAAAATATTATAAAAGACTTAGATTTATTAAATATATGTTATGAAGAGAAGGCTAGATTTGGACATTTTCAAGACTAGTTTTTCTTTTTGGTATTAATTGGTAAAAGCTGGTAAAATATAAGTATTTATGACACTTTACTTTTAGATACATTAGTGATATTATAACTAGCACGGAGTTGATTATATGTCTAAAATAAAAGATGATATAAGAAGAGCAGAAGATTTAATATGTATGCCTGCTTTTTATAGAAATCACAAGAATATTTTTGATATGATATATCCATTTACTACAGAAAATATTAATGGGATGTTTAGTAATTTTAGTTTTAAAGATAAAGATTGTCTTAGTGTTTTAGGTTCATCCGATTAAGTTTTTGATATGTATTTAAGAGGAGCGAAAAGTGTTACTGCTTTTGATATTAATCCTTTAACAGAATATCTTTTTTATCTTAAAAAAGCAGCACTTGATGCTAATTTAACTAAAGAAGAATATTTAGATTATTTTTGTTATCGCGGTACTGATAATCATACTATATTTCAAAATCGTTTAATAAAGCCTTTTGATATAAGAATATTTGATAAAATTGCACCTAATTTAAAAGGAAATAGTTATAAGTTTTGGATTGACCTATATAATAAGTATAGTTTTTCTACTATTAGAGAATCTGCTAGATTATTTAATAGTGATGAATATTTTAGAGATACTTTAGAACATACAGTAGCATATTTAGATGATGATAACTTTGAAAAACTTAAAGAAGTGTCTAAAAATATTAAAATAACTTTTATAAATAAGGATATTAAAGAACTAGTATTGGGAAAAAATTATGATTTAATGTATTTTTCTAATATAATTCAGTATGCTTCTTTTATGTTTTTTTAAATACAATTTGTGAGACTGCCTATTTACAAAGAAAATTACCACTAGAAGCCTTTAAAAATTATATAATGTCATTTAAAGATAATCTTAATGCAAATGGAATAATCATTATAGGTTATATTTATACAATACTTGATGAGTACTATTCCAATGGTCTATTTAATAAAGAGATAAGAGATGAGGTATTTCCTTTAGATAAATTTAACTATTATTATTTTAAATCTATTGATTATTATGAAAATCCATATACTAATATAGCTCCAAAGAGAGAAAAAGATGCTTGCTTAGTTTATAAGAAAACTTGTTAGCACCTTTTTTAATTTCATAAAATTTTATATAATATATTTGAGGATGATAAGATGAAATATGTAATGATAGAAGTGGCATTTAATAATGAAGAAGAAGTAAACTTAACAAAGATAAGACTTTTAAAGGAAAAGTTAGTTGCAAGTTTACAAGTAATAACTAGTGATAGTAGTTGGAATTATAAAGGAGAAGTTGAAAGCGATAAAGAGTACTTGGTTTTTATGAAGACTAAAGAGTCTTTAGTTAATGAAGTTTATGAAGTAATTAAAGGAATTCATAGTTATGAAGTATTTGAATATGCTGTATTTCCGCTAACTAGTTCAAGTAAAGATTATCTAGAGTGGATATATGAAGAAACTAAGTAATTTACTCTTGACTTGGAGTTAAGTCTAAGTAGTAAAATTATCTTGTAAGAAAGAAGGTATATTTATGAATAAAGCAATTGTTTATTACTCATATTCTGGTAATACTAAGAGTATTGTTGATATGATAAAAGGAAAAATTGATGGAGATGTTTTTGAGATTAAACCAAAGGAGCCTTATTCTAATGATTATGATAAAGTAGTAGATTTAGGACAAGAGGAAGTTAATGGAAATGTCTTAAGAGAAATAGAGGATGTTAATATTAATTTAGATAACTATGATACTATTATTTTAGCAACTCCAGTATGGTGGTACACTTATGCTCCTGTGATTCATACATTCTTAGAAAAATATAATTTAAAAAATAAAACTATTATGCCAATAGTTACTAATGGAGGATGGTTAGGTCATACTATTGATGATATTAAGAAGTATTCTTCTAATGTTACAAATGAATTAGTATTAAAGTTTGATGGAAATAAGTTAGTAACAGATAGTAGTGTTATTGATAAATTTGTAGAGGAGGTTAATAAGTAGTGGAAATAGAAAATATTGTTAACAATTTTATTAATAATGATATTAAAATAAATTTGGATGCTAGAACTAAATATCTTACTTTGTTGCCAGCTTTAATATCTACTAATAGTAAAGAGATTTTTAAAGATAAGTTAAGTGAAGCGGTAAATATAGTAGATAAAGAATCATTGAAGGAAGTAGTGTATCAGACTGTTCCATATCTTGGTTATGGTAAAGTTTATCCATTTCTTGTAATAACAGATAGTGTTTTAGGTAAAACAGAAGAAGCTTCTACAACAACTGCTGATAATAGATATTCTAAAGGATTAGAAACGCAGTATAATCTTTTTGGTAAAGAAAATATAGATAGATCAAGAACTAGTGAAAGTGAAGATTTTAAATTTATCTGGGATTATTTAGCAAGTTATTGTTTTGGAGACTTTTATACTAGAAAATATTTAAGTTATAAAGAAAGAGAACTAATTACTTTTGCAATATTAGCATCATTTCAAGATGTGGCACCACAGCTTGCATCACACATAAATGCTAATTTAGCATTAGGTAATAATAAAGAGCTGTTAGTTGAAGTGGTAAAAATTTTAGTTCCATATCTAGGTTTTCCTAGAAGTTTAAATACAATTAATTTAATTAAAAGTATAACTGAGAAAGGAGAAGATAAATAATGAGTGATATAAAAAAAGGAGGAGACTTTGGTTTAGGAGAAGAGAATACAGCTTTTGCAAAATACTTTATTGGTAAAAGTTATTTAAATCCATTAACTGATCCTAGTAAAACAAGTTTGTTTATTGCTAATGTAACATTTGAACCTGCTTGTCGTAATAATTGGCATATTCATCATGCTAAAAGTGGAGGTGGGCAAATTCTTATTTGTGTAGATGGTGAAGGTTGGTATCAGGAAGAGGGAAAAGAAGCTGTTTCTTTAAAATCGGGAATGGTAATTACAATACCAGCAAATGTAAAACATTGGCATGGCTCAAAGAAAAATTCTTGGTTTAGTCATTTGGCAATAGAAGTACCTGGAGTTGAAACAGAAAATGAATGGTGTGAACCAGTAACTGATGAAGAGTATGAAAAATTATAGACGGGATAGGCATGGAAGAGATATTCGATGTGTATACAAGAGATGGTAAAAAAATAGGGACAGCTCCAAAGTCTAAATGTCATAGTGAAAACCCTTTATTTTATCATAAACCTGTTTGGATATGGATTATTAATAGTAAAGGTGAAATTCTTATTCAAAAAAGAGCTAAAACGAAGAAAAATTTTCCTAGTCTTTGGGATATGCCTAGCGCAGGACATGTGGTTAGTGGCGAAACTTGTAAAGAAGGTGCTATAAGAGAAACATTTGAAGAACTAGGAGTAGAGACAAAAGAAGGAGATTATGAATATATTGGAGAATATATCTATGATTTTGCTTGGGAACTAGCACAGATATATTTTTTGAGATTAGATTATGAAATAGAAAAATTTAAAATATCTACCGAAGAAGTTGAAAAAATCAAATGGTTAAATTATGATGATTTTATTGATGTATTTTATTCAGAAGAATTTGTTCCGTTAGATAAAGAATATAAAGATATGATATGTAGAATTTTAAAGGAGAAATTAAATAAGCTTTCATAAATTCTAGTCTTCTATCAAGAAGAAGGAAAAGATGTAGTTCCTTTAAAACCTGGAATGGTAATTACAATACCTGCAAATGCAAAACATTGGCATGGGGTAAAAAAAGATTATTGCCTACCACTTACATAATAGCGTCGATATAGTGATATAAATAATTATGTACATTGACATGTTTAGAAAACAAAGAGTACAATATATCTAATTTTCTGGAGGATTATGGTATGAAAGAGATAATTAAAAACAATATTATAAATTATGAATTAATAAGAATTAGACAAAACACACCTGTATTAGAGTATTTAAAAAGATATAATTTTTCTTTTAGATTAAAGCAAGTTTCATCTGAATTATTAGAACAATTAAAAATTTCTGATCATCTTATTGATATGAAATATGGAAACTTTATTGCTGGATATGGAAGATTAAAAAGTGAAGATTTTAGATCTAGTGGTGGTTTAAAAATCTCTGATTCTAAAGAAAATATTCTTGGTTCATTTATAATCGAAGAAAAAAGAATAATATACGATGCATCTCTACCTTTTTACAAAGAAAGAGATTCATATGTATATATGTATGGGACAGAATTTTATACTGATATGTCAATGTTAGATGTATTAAAAGAAGAATTAAATCGAAAAAGACAATATTTAATTTATATGGGTGAAAAAGTAAACGGCTGTAAATCGGAATTTCAATTTCATGAAGTATCTAAAGAAGAATTATTAGAATATGCTCAAAATCGTGAAAAAGGTGAACATTCTTTAAAAAAAAGAAGATATTATTAATATTCATATCGACATTTTAATGACACACTACTAAGTTGTCAAAAATAACTTAGATTTGTGCCAAGGAAAATTCTTTGGGAGTTTGTAAAATATTGGTGCCATTATATACTAGATAGCTGGTTTAGTCATTTGGTAATAGAAGTACCTGGAGTTGAAACAGAAAATGAATGGTGTGAACCAGTAACTGATGAAGAGTATGAAAAATTGTAAAAATAATGTATAATAATTAAAGGAGGAAGAGAGTATGGAAAAATCAAAAGTATGTTTTATTAAGGAGATTACTCCAGAAAATATTATTAAAGTATATGAAGCAGTAGGTAAAAAATTAGAAGGAAATGTTGCTGTTAAAATGCATTCTGGAGAGAAAGGTAATAAGAACTATCTAAAACCAGAATTTGTAAAAGATGTTATTAACTATGTTCATGGTACTGTTGTTGAGTGTAATACTGCTTATGAAGGGGCTAGAAATTCTACGGAAAAACATCGTGAGTTAATTAAAGAACATGAATGGGAAAAGTATTTTCCATTTGACTTATTGGATGCTGAAGGACCTGATATGGAATTAGATATTCCAAATGGTAAAGTGTTAAAGAAAAACTATGTGGGAAAGGATCTAGCAAAATATGATTCACTACTTGTTCTATCTCATTTTAAAGGACATGCTATGGGTGGATATGGTGGAGCTTTAAAACAATTGTCTATTGGTTGTGCGAGTTCGGCTGGTAAAACATTGATTCATACAGCAGGCGTTACAGATGATCAGAAAGAATTGTTTAATAACTTGCCAGAACAAGATAAATTTTTAGAAGCAATGGCAGATGCTGCTAGTAGTATTGTAGATTTCTTTAAGGGTAATATAGTTTATATTAATATTATGAAAAATATTTCTATTGATTGTGATTGTGATGGAAATGCATCAGCTCCTTGTATGCAAGATATTGGTATATTAGCTTCTCTTGATCCAGTTGCTATTGATCAAGCTTGTTTAGATTTAGTTTATAATTCAACTGATCCTGGCAAAGATAAATTAATAAATAGAATAGAGTCGCTTCATGGTGTTCATACAGTTGAAGCTGCTTATGATCTTGGTATAGGTAATTTAGAATACGAATTAGTAGATTTAAATAACTAGTAAATAAGATATAAATTTATGTTATAAATAAATCTCAGGCTGTTGACAAAAAATTATGTTAACAGCCTGAACAAAAGTTATTTTGTTTACTTTGTTCTATATAAATAATAAGGCTTTTGTATGGTTTTATCAAATGGTAAGAGGTATAAAAGAAATATTAGTTTATGCTAAAGAAGTCATCAAAATATTAAAAAATATAAGAAAAGCTAAAAACAAACAGTTAATATTAAACTATAAAAAGATTATTAATTTTGTTGTAAAGACTTAAACTCAAATTTATTGAAATTTGTAAATTTATATGTTAACATGGAATTATCAATGATAGAGAGAGGAGTAGTTTTTATGATGAAATGTTGTTTACAAAAAGTTACCTGGGGGGGGGTACTTTAGATTAATTAATAAAAATACTTTCTTTCACTATAAAATAAGAGCAGGATAGAATTATTCTGTTCTTTTTGATGGCTTTGTAAACTGGTTATACAACTAATTATATAATTGGTTAATTTTAAACATAAGGTTAAAAAATAGGTTATAATATTAGAAGATAAGAGAGGAGTATAAAAATGGAAAAGACAAGAAGAAATATAGTGATAATAGGACTAATGATACTATTAATAATAGCAGTAGTAGGAGTAAGTTATGCAGCATTTAACTATAGTAAAACAGGAACAAAAATAAATAGTATTACAACAGGAAAAGTAACAATGACATATACAGAAAGTGATAATGTGATAAAAATAGATAAAGCACTCCCAACAACAGA
>CALVTA010000037.1 GCA_944359735.1 uncultured Bacilli bacterium
TTGTCGTGATACTAAATTATACTAGTATCACTTTTGTTTTGTCTGTTTTTTAACGCAATTTCCTTATATATAAAAAATCAATGCAAAACTACATATATTTTTGCATTGATTTCATCATTTGATTAATTTGTTTTTGATTAGGTTTTCTCCCCATCTGCATCATTAAAGCTTTAATCATCTCTTCATTAATAGGTGGATTCTTCTTCATATATCTTTTAGTAACAGTTCTTGCTACAAAGAAACCAATAATCGCTCCTATTACTAAACCTATTAAAATCATTAATATATCGTGTAACATAAGCAATTCCTCCTTACAACAATATATTACCTTAAATTATAAAATTAAACAAGCAATTTTCGACTTTCCAAAAAGAAATAATCCTGATTTTTAAAATCTACAGCAAAATAAGTATTATTAACACTATTTAAAACATCTAAAAAGAAACAATCATAATAATTAGTTCTAACCAGCATATAAGCTCTTTTAACAATTAAAGTACTTATTTCATCATGAGCAGTGTTATTGTAATAATGCATTTCCTTTTTCTTACTATAAGGAATACTTTGATGATACTTAACAAATAAATATCTATCAGTCTTATCCTTATCAATTTTTTTAGTTAATTGTCTAAAAAGACTATAACCATAATTTAGATCTTCTTTTTTCAAAGTATAAATCTGTTCAAAAATATTATATAAAATACTAGGTTTATCTATATATAGATTTTTAAATTCATCTTTAAGTTCAAAAATAAAAAACTCTCTCATTATAATCACCATCTTAATCATAACAAGAAAGTTTTAAAAACTTTGTCGAATTATTTAATTATCTCTTCAATTTTTAAAGCAATATCATCTTTAGTAAAATTGAATCTAGTATTTATATCAGTAGCTTTACCACTAAGCCCAAATTTATCAACAGTAAATAAATAATTATTATTATAAGCAAAAGAATACCAAGAATAAGAAGATGACTTTTCTATAATAAACTTCTTTATACCGACAGGTAATAATAATTCTTTTTCTTCTTCATTCAATAAATTAAATCTCTCAAGAGAAGGCATAGAAACAATCCTAAAATCATATCCTTTTTCAAACAAAGCACTAGTAACATCAAAAGCAAGATCTACTTCTTCACCTGTTGCAATAATAATACCATCAAGCTTTCTTTCTTCATACTTTATAACATAAGCACCATTAGCAACCAAAGAAACAGAAGATGTTTCTCTTAATCTTGTTCTATTACGCCCTAAAACAATACAGGCTGGTTTATTATGTTCAAAAATTGTTTTATAAGTACCAATTACTTCGTTACTATCACATGGTCTAAATACCTCTATATTAGGAGTTGCTCTTAATCCTACTAATTGTTCCACCGCTTGATGTGTAGGGCCATCCTCCCCTACTGTAATAGAATCATGAGTAAAAATATAAGTAACCGGCAAATTCATAAGACAAGTCAATCTTAACGCTGGTTTCAAATAATCACTAAATGACAAATATGTTGATACAAAAGGACGATACCCAGATAAAGCAAGTCCATTAGCAATAGCAGCCATCGCAAATTCCCTAACACCAAAGAAAATATTTCTACCATTATAATCATCACGAGAAAAATCTCCTTTATCAGTTAAATAAGTTAAGGTAGAACTAGACAAATCAGCCGCTCCTCCAAATATTAATTTACTACTATTTGCAAGCGAATTCAAAATCTTACCACTAGCCTCTCTCAAAGACTCATCTTTATCTTCAGAATAAGTATAATCAATATTAGATAATTCTATTTTTTTATCATCATTCATTAAAGAATCTAATAATTCTTTAGTTTTATCATCAAGATTACAACACTTTTGATTAAATTCATTAACTAAATTAGCACATCTGTCATTAATTAATTTTTGAAAATCCTCTAAAGCTTCATTAGAAACTGTAAAAGGTATATCTCTAACATTAAGTTCACCTTTAATACTAGATATATCTTCATCATCCAGCGGTCTACCATGAACAATATTTTTACCTGCATTCTTTGAATACTTACCAATAGTAGTTTTAACTTGAATAAGCGTTGGTAAGTCACTTGTTTTAGCCTCTTTAATAGCTTTATCTATACTTACAATATCATCATTCACAGTGCTTACATTAAAGCCCATACTTTTAAATCTAACTTCTATATCATCAGTAAACACTTTCTTAGTATCACTATCAAGACAAACATGGTTAGAATCATACAAAAGTATTAAATTATTTAATTTAAGAGTTCCCGCCAAAGACAAGGCCTCATAACTCACTCCTTCCATAAGATCCCCATCACCACATAAACAATAAATCTTATAGTCTATAACATTATTTTTTTTATCATTTATTAAAGCTTCACTATGCTTTTCAGCAATAGCCATACCAACAGCCATTGCAACACCCTGACCAAGTGGTCCTGTTGTTACATCAACTCCAGGTGTCACACCATACTCAGGATGACCTGGAGTAATAGAATCTATCTGTCTAAATTTTTTTAAATCATCAATTTCAATATTAAACCCTGCCATTGCAAGAGTCGCATATAGTAAAGCAGACCCATGCCCTGCACTCATCACAAAACGATCTCTATTAAAAAAAATTGGATTATCCTTAGAAAATCTCAAATGATGAGCATAAACAGTATAAATAATAGAAGCAGCTCCTAAAACAATACCAGGATGTCCACTATTTGCTTCATGAATCATATCAAGACCTAAAGCTCTTATTTGATTAACAATTCTCTCCTCATTAATAGTATCTTCATTACTTTTAGTAAAAGCTAGCATTTTATCACTCCTTATAACTAAATATATCATATCATATTTGAGAATTAAGTCAAAAAAAGTTTATTGCCTAAGTTAAATAAATATGTTAGAATTTTGTTAAACGCCGGTATAGTTTAGTGGTAAAACAGATCCTTGGTAAGGATCAGCGGTAAGTTCAATTCTTACTTCCGGCACCATTGGTAAATCTGTTCGAACTATTCGAATTTTTAATATATGGCTAATGAGATTGATATTTTTTATATTCATAGGAAATTTTGCTACACTTGGCAAAATACCTAAGAAGTTAAATATTTTGACAAAACAAAAAAAGCAAAATGACATGTTATATGTTCAGGTAAGGAGTAAGTTGTATGAAAATAAACTCAAAAGAAGAACTTAATATGGTGCTTAATTATTGTAAGGTTACTCCATATTCTGACGTAAAAGATGGAGGAAGTTTTTATAAAATAAAATCTCAATCCTTTTCATTTCCTGATGGTTCAATACAAACAAGAGAATATTTAGATAAAAGAAAAGTCAGTGTTGTCGTACCAATAACAGAAGATGGAAATATTGTTTTTGTTATTCAGCCAATTGCACTATCAGACGAAGGCTCTTTAATAGAATTTCCATCAGGATACTGGGAATTGAATGAAAATGGTTCACAAGCTGGGAAAAGAGAATTATCAGAAGAAACAGGCTATGTTCCAGAACAAATAATATATCTTGGTAGTCATTATCAAGATCCAGGTAGTATTAAACAAAAAGTTGAAATATATTTGGCCTTAGGTTGCAAAAGATTAAATGAACAACATCTTGATAAGGGAGAATTTATAAAGTTTGTTGAAATACCATATGAGATGGCTCTTGAACTCTTGGATGAAGGATATTTAAAGGATGCGAACTCTTATATTGCATTAAGCAAAAGTGATAGGCTTATACAAAAAAATATTAAAACAAACAATATCAGTTAATTAGATGAAAATAAGGATATTTGTAAATGATTATTCTAAAAATATTAAATTAAAGGATTTAGAAGTTCATATTAAGACAAATTAATTGTTTTAAAACTAGATGTACAAAAAAGAAGTACAATACTTGAGGTTAAAAGTATAGTCTTTTTTATTTTTAATCTCTCTAAAATTGAGAAAAAAGCCTCAAATTGATAATATACTTATTTAAAAAAAAATTAACTGATAAAAATCTATTAAAAATTTAAAGATAAAAGTATATAAAATATTTATATAAAAATATGTATATTTTTTAAAATTTTGAATATTATAATAATGTACATATGATTAATATGTACACACCAGGAAGTCTTGCTTACTGGTCAATATAGTTAGTACGTATGATTATTCATTACTACAACTAGGAAAGAGCATTATTTATGCTCTTTTTCTGTTTTCCAAAAATTACCCTCATAATTCGGCAAATTTCTTGCATATTTTTTTATAAGATAACAAAAACTAATACTAGAAAGGAGGAAAATAATGAAAAAAAATTTTAGTAAATTCCTATTATTAATAATATTAACTATCGCTTTAATACCGACCTTGGATGTAGATGCTACAACAAGTAAAACTGTCAATAATCAAGCTGAATTAAAAGAAGCATTAAATAATTCCAGTATCTCTACTATCATTCTTGGAAGCGACATTGAAACAACTGAAAAAATTAATATTACAAGAGAAGTTACTATTGATGGAGCTAACCATACTATTAAATATGTAGGTACTTTTGGTAGCAGTTCCAGTAGCAGTAATACTGTCTGGGGAGGGATTTATGTATTACAAGTTTATAAAACAAATGCTACCATAAAAAATATTAAACTAACTGGTGGTAATGCTGGACTTTTAATTAATGGTTCTACTGTCACATTTGAAGGAATAATAGATGTATCTGGTAATGGTTTTGGTGGTATTGAGTTAGGCAAAGGTAGTGGTGTTGACACCGCACCTATCCTTATCTTAGGTAATAATAGTGAAATTATAAACACAACAGAAACAGCTGATAAACCTACTCTCTGGGTACCAAATGATACAACAGGAGCAGTTTTAGAAATAGGAAATACAAGATTTGATTTAGCAAGAGGAGAAGAATTAAGTCTTAATGAAATTAACGAATTAGAAGAAAGCATTGAAAATCCGGAAACCAATGATCCTCTTATATTAAATCTTATCTTTTTATCAGTTTTTGTAATCCTATCAACGTATGCCTTTAATAAAATATTAAATAAACAATAAGAAACTACATAGTTTCTTATTTTGTTTCCATTAGTAACTTAGCATGAACAACTATCCTTTTCCCATAATTATTTTGGCAGGTAGACAAAGTTAACAACTTATCTTCAGTACTAACATTGGTCCTAAAGTTAAAAACACTACGTTTCATAATTACCTCTAAAAATTTTTTAAAATATTTTTTACTACTAAAATACGTTTTTAAATAATAACTTTCCTTAGGTATAGTATAAACACTAATAATTTCAAAAAGCATCTTTCTTTTAGGAGTAATTAATTTAATATAGTGATTATCTTCATCATCAAACCATTCTTTTGTTAAAAGATTACTTAAACTTCCAAACATTGTTTTATCAAGTCTGCCATGACCATAGATAATATTATTTCTACTCAATTCATCCAAATCATTTCGATAATCTAAATAAATAGCACCTATTTCATTTTCTTCTTTTATAAAAGAATGAGTTAAATAATAATTATTATCACTCCCCTTTACAACTGGATAATTTACATTAGTTCCATTAACAATAATGAATCCAACTGTATCAGAGTTAATATTCAGTAATTCCTTAAAGTTAACATCAAAAAACTCTTTATTTTTATTACTAATTACCATTTCTTTTAAATTTTCGTTGAATTCTATTTGTTTTTTTGAATTATAAAAATAACTAGTCAAGTTATAAAAAATAATTGTTATAGATAATCCCATAATTAACAAGAAAATATAAAATAAAAACTTCCTCTTTTGTATCATATTATCACCATTAATATTATTCGCAACCTTTGTCATATTATGTAAAATATTAACTAATTATCTATTTTTCTTTAAATAAAATAATTTTTATACTATAATTTAATTATAATATTGGTAAGGAGTGAATTTATGAAAAAGAAAAAAATAATTGCTACAATCCTAATTATCATTGCTATAGGATTGTTAGTAGCAGGAGGTATAATAATATATCAAAATTATTCTAATAAAAATAGAATAGTTACATCATTTAAAGAATTACAATCAGCATTAAAAGATACCTTTAATATTGAAAGCACTAAAAATAAAAACGATACTAAAACAAAAGAAACAGCTGCCGGTGTTATACAAATGAAAATTAATCCTATACTAGGAAATAGTAATGATGGCAGTAATACTATTATTAATAATATAAACAACAGTACATTTAACTATGAATATAGGATTGATGAAGATGCTAAAAAAATGTATTTAAACGGTTCATTACTATTAAATATGCAAGAACTAATGGGTATTAATTTATATCAAAATGAAAATATCAGCTATATTTTTCTAAAAAATATTTTTGATAAATATATTATGATTGATGGTAATAACATATTTAATTACCTAGAAGAAACAGAAAAGACTAAAGAGGATATTAATTACATCTACGATAAAATCAGTAAAAGTCTTGGTAACAACATTACTAAAGATGATATAAAAGTGGCAAATGAAAAAATAAATAAAGTTAATACTAAGAAAATTAGCTTAGAACTTAATGAAAAAAGATTTAATGAACTTGCCACAAACATTATAAATGACCTAAAAGAAGATGAAAAAGTAAAAGAAATCCTTGGAACTGATCTAAACAATCTTAATATAAATGATTCTAATACTACATATTCTAAAACAACATTAGCATACAATATATATATAGATAAAAACGATATAATTAAGTATGAGATTAAAGTTAACGAAGAAGACACTAATTATGGATTTGCATTTAACAATGGCAAAGAAAAAAGTATTATAATAATAAATGATGATGATAATGAAATAATAAAAGGAACTATTAATAATAGTAACAACAATATTACTATTAACTTAACTAGCAACAATACCAATTTAGGTACTATAAATATAACAGAGAACAACATCAATATTAATTTTATTATAGATGAAATATCAAATACATCTTTAAACGCCAGTGTTGATAGTATCACTGAAAATAATAAAATCACAACTAATATTAATATGTCTATGAATAGCTCAGGCACTAATATTGATATTTTAACGTTGACAGACATTAAAACTATAACAGAAGGAGTTGCAGATTTTGCCAACATAAATACAACAAACAATATCAATATCAACAATTTAACAGATGGAGATATTACTTTAATAGAAAATAATCTAATGACTATTCTTTATAATTATTTGGGAATAAACATTTAAAAAGAAGTAGAAAACCTAATCTACTTCTTTTAATATACTTAAAATTAAATTCTTATATTTTTACTACAGTTGTCTTTCTATATACTCTAAAATATGCAAAAAAACTTCTTTTCTGTTTTCATAAGTATCATAATAATTTAAATTATGTTTTCTACAAAATTCATAATTTTCCTTATCTTTTTCAGTTATATCATAAAAATGTTTGCTTATTTGTTCATCTGTCCATTTTTTTGTATAATCATATTGCGTATCGTTTTTTTTAATTCCATCTATAATTTCTCTTAAATTTCTTCTATTAAATCCCAAACAAACAATAATATCATTTTTATCTATATATTTTATAATCGTCTCAATATTGCCAAAAGAACCTTCAACTATATTTCCATAACTAGATATAATATTATTCCAATAAACAAATTCTATTAAAAATTGTGGTAGAATTTTTTGCCTCGCCTTGCTTTTTCTACTTTCCATATTAAGATTGGGTTGTGACTTTATAAAACCATTTCTAACCGCTTCAAATGAAATGACATTAAATTCAGGATATTTTAATTTAATAAATCTAGCAAGCGTTGTTTTTCCAGATCTTGGGACACCAATAATATAAATATTTTTCATATCCTACCTCTTTAAAATTAAACTTTAACATTATGGTATCCATGGTGGGAATCGAACCCACGACCTCTTCCTTCGGAGGGAAGCGCTCTATCCAACTGAGCTACATGAATATAGATAAATTATATCATCATCAAAATAATTTGACAATTTAAAAGTAATTACATAGAATTATATTAGAAATTGGTTTACAATATTGGTAGTTATCGCTACAAAGCATGCCAACAGTGATATTTCTATCACGGCTACTAGTCGTTAGATATATAACAAAAAATATATCAAAGTAGTAAGGAGATTTTATGTGTGGAATTGTTGGGGCAATTTCTAAAAATAAAAATATATTGCCCATATTAATTACAGGATTAAAAAATCTTGAATATCGTGGCTATGACTCAGCAGGAATAGCTTATTTAAAAAATAAAAAAATTAAAATAACAAAGGTTGCTGGAAAAGTAACAAATCTATCTTCAAAACTAAACAAAGAAGATACTTCTACTGTAGGTATTGCTCATACTAGATGGGCAACTCATGGTAGTGCTAATAGTATTAATGCTCATCCTCATAAAGTTAATCACATCACTATTGTTCATAACGGAATTATTGAAAACTTTAAAGAACTAAAAGAAATGCTCATTTCATTAAATTACAAATTTAAATCTACTACAGATACAGAAGTAGCAGCTGCTCTTTTAGATTTCTATTATGACAAATTTAAAGATATTAACAAAACCATAACTGAATTTATGAAAAATGTAAAAGGAAGTTATGCTATTTCCATGTTAATTGATAATGATTTAGAAAGTATCTATGTTTTAAAAAAAGAAAGTCCCCTAATTATAGGTACGGCAAATAATATGAATATTATTGCTAGTGATATTAGAGCTATATTAAAATATACAAATAAATACTTTATTTTAGATGACTTTGAATATGCAAAAATAAGTACTGATGATATTACTATTTATAATAAAGATCAAAACATAATTAATAAAAAATTAAACATCTATCAAGATAAGGATGATAATACTTCCAAAGGTAATTATAAGCATTATATGTTAAAAGAAATCATGGATCAAAAAGATACAATTTTAAATACAGCTCTACCATTTATTGAAAAAGGAATCATATCTATACTTAACATGCCAGATTTAACTAAATACAGCAAAATAGATATTGTTGGATGTGGTACAGCCTATCATGCCGGATTAGTAGCTAAATACTTATTTAGGGAACTTACAAATACCAAATGTGATGTCTATTTAGCAAGTGAATATAGATATGAAAATAACTTCTTAAATAAAGATGTTCTAACTATATTTATTTCCCAATCAGGAGAAACAGCAGATACTATTGCTGCTTTAAAACTAGTAAAAGAAAAAGCTTGCCCTACTCTAGGTATTATTAATGTTAAAAATAGTACGATGACTTATTTAGTAGACACATGTCTTTATACTAAAGCAGGTAGTGAAATAGCAGTAGCATCAACAAAAGCTTACACTGCTCAAGTTACCTTATTAGCTCTATTGGTTTTATCACATGGCTATCGTAATAAAACTATTAGTAAAAGTAAGACTTTACAAATTATAGATGAATTTAATAATATTAACAAACTAATAACTCCTTTATTAAAGCAAAAAGAAAGATATATAAAAATTGCTAATAGCATTTATAAAGAGGAAAATATATTCTATATTGGTAGAGGCCTAGATTATGCTTTTAGTATGGAAGGAGCTTTAAAATTAAAAGAAATATCTTATATTCATAGTGAAGCTTATGCTGCCGGAGAATTAAAACATGGGACCATTTCTTTAATTAAAAAAAATACACCTGTATTATGTAGTGCTACTAATGATAAATTAAATTCTAAAACTATTAGTAATTTAAAAGAAGTCATAGCAAGAGGTGCCAAAGTTTATTTAATAACCAATAATAATTACGAAGACGAATCTTTTAGCATTATAAATATTCCCAAAACAAGTGATTTTATTAAAACAATACTAGTTATAATTCCCTACCAATTAATTGCCTATTATACTGCAGATCTAAGAGGAACAGATATAGATAAACCAAAAAATTTAGCAAAATCAGTTACAGTTGAATAAAAAGATGTTATAATGTTCTTAGGTGATAATATGGAATTTTATAATACTGATAGTAATAGAGTTAGCATTCCTAATGAAGTGCTAAATAATGAAGTAAAAAATGATAAATGGAGTACTAGTTACCAATGGAAAGAAGATTTATATCTTAAAATCTATAAAAACGAAACCGATCCTATATATCGTTTGGATAGTAATATTTATAAAGTTTTAAAGGATACAAAAAGTGATAATCTAATTGATATTGTAGAACTTCTTTACTCCAAAAAAGATACAAGAAGTGAATCAACAGCTTACTTAGCAAGATATCCTGAAGAAACTTATAGTGACTTTTTAGAAGTATCAAGTGAATACATACTAGCCAATATTGATGAAATATTAAAGCTATCTAATGAACTAGGTAAACAAAGAATTAGACTTTATGATTTAAAAAGAGAAACTATTGCTTTAACAGACAGCAGAATAATCTTAACTACTCCAGATTCATGGAAACATAGTCATTTGCATGAAAATAATATTATAAATTTAAATATCAATGCATTATCTTTTCTTTTTAATACTCTAACAAGAGAATCATTACTAAATAATCATAAAGATTTTATCAAAAATAGTAGTTTATATTCTACCATCTTTAGTGATAAACTATTTCCTATAACTACTAATCCAAATAAGACAATGAAAGTATTAACTAAAAAGTTAAAAGGTTATAATAAACCAATAGACTGTATATACGATATGAAAAAATAAAAGTAATTATGATCTCTAATAAAAGGCTAATATAAATAACGGTTTAAATAGTATTCAACAACTTTCTTCTTGAAATTCACTACACTACAATACAATACCTAATATTTTCCTAAAAATGGTAGTACAATTTTTATCTGTTTTTCTACCATTTTTTAATGGAAAATACATTTACGATAAAATTTTAATGATTAAAAATCTTTTAAAAAAAATCTTTTAAAAAAATAAAAATATATATTGTCAAACATAAATAAATGTGATAATATTATACCAGTAATATTATTACGGCGAGATAGCTCAGTTGGCTAGAGCGCTCGGTTCATACCTGCTCTGTAAAGACCAGTTTTTTAATTTTATAAAATCAATTTTTTCTTTATTTTACAAGGGTTTGCGAGGATGCAAATTTTTTTTATAAAAAATTTGTAGTTAAATTTTAGTTAATTTTTTATAAAAAATATTTTTTCTTACTCAAATTTATTCAAACTTACTTATGTTTATTTTAATTTATTTAATACATAAAAAAAAACAACTCTGTACTAGCAGTTGTTTAATAAATAAAATTATAGTCTTGGTAAATTCTCACATTTTCTGGAAATAATTACGTTAAAAATCTTATTGCTATATTTTTTATGAAGATTATTAATCATCTCTAATTTCTTTTCTATTGTCTTTATATTCTCTATTACTACAATAAAATTAATAATTTTAATATCTTCTATAATCTCTAATGGAATATCCGAACAGTCATTTACAACAATATTTTTTGTCTTTTAGAAATTTAATAACGTCATCTTGAATATTTTTTGTTTTTCTAGTTTGAATAGTGAACTTTGGTTTATTAGTGTCATAATCATATATTTCTATTGTTTTCATATATACAAACATTTAAAGATAAAAGTCATAGCTTCTTGTGATAATTCAAAACCAAGTTCTTCAATAACTTTTTTATCATAAGATGAAACAGAGAACATACCATTTTCTGAATCATAAAAAAGCTCCCTACTTAAATGGGGGAGTTTATGGGCAACAAAAGTTCTAACTAGACTTTCATAATCATAACCGTTACCAAATATACCGTCTTTATTTCTAGTTCTAAAAATGGTTTTATCGAAACCAATTTGATCTAAAAACAATGAATATTCATTATCACAGTCTAAAGTCATAAAAGGTTTTAAGTAATTTTCAAACCATTTTTCAAATTTTTTATATTCTTTTTCTTTATAGTAAATATCACTTAATAATAAATTAGGATTTTTTGATAGGTATAACTCAATACCCTTATTAATACCGTTTCCTAATTCTTTTCTTATCTCTTCATATTCTTGTAGTATGCTCATTAAATCACATCCTTTCATTAGAGCATAAAAAAAAACCAACTATTATAAGTTGATCTACTCGATAAATTGTAATTTGTATTACTTTTTATTTTTTGCATTTTTAATGCAAACAACTAAAACATAAATAACATATATAATTATCAGTGCTCCAATAATAAACATCGGAATATCTTTTACAGAAAAAATATAATCTGGCATATACATTTCTTTAACCCAACGTCCATCATTGAAAACAAGTGAGTAAATAATTCCAAGAATAAGTAGAACTACTAAAGATACTCCCATTGCTACAATTTTCTTTACTTGTTTCTTTTCCATGAAATACACCTCCA
>CALVTA010000038.1 GCA_944359735.1 uncultured Bacilli bacterium
GGAGGCTTCGATGTTATTTACTTAATCGCTCAAAAGTTAGTTAAGCATTCTAATGATGATGGTTATATCGTTGGTTCTCGTGGTTCTGTTGGTTCATCTTTCGTCGCTACCATGATGGGAATAACTGAAGTAAATCCACTTCCTGCCCATTACTTGTGTCGTAATAAAGACTGTAAGTATTCAGAATTTATTAATGAAGAGGGAATCCCTTATGGAAAAGATTATCCATCAGGTTATGACTTACCAGATAAAACTTGTCCTAAATGTGGACAACCACTAGGTAAAGAAGGACAAGACATGCCTTTTGCAACCTTCCTAGGTTTCAATGCTGATAAAGTTCCTGATATCGATCTTAATTTCTCAGGAGAATATCAATGGAAAGCTCATGAATATACGAAAGTACTATTCGGTATTGATAATGTATATAGAGCAGGTACTATTGGTACAGTCGCTGAAAAAACAGCCTATGGATTTGTTAAAGGTTACTTTGAAGAACATGGTATTATTGGTAAAAGAAGTACAGAGATTGAGCGTCTTGCTAAAGGCTGTACTGGTGTTAAAAGAACAACAGGGCAACATCCTGGAGGTATCGTTGTAATACCAGGATATATGGATGTCTTTGATTTTACACCATTCCAGTATCCAGCAGATGATAATACATCTTTATGGAGGACAACACACTTTGATTACCATGCCATTGACCAAGATGTTTTAAAACTAGATATACTAGGTCACGATGATCCTACTGTCCTTAGAATGTTACAAGACTTATCTGGTATTGACATTACAACTCTACCAATGGATGATAAAAAGATATTCTCAATTCTTTCTAGTCCTGAAGCTTTAGGTGTAACAGAAGATGAGATTCTTTGTCCAACTGGAACACTTGGACTACCTGAACTTGGAACTCGTTTTGTTATTCAAATGCTTGTTGAAACAAAACCAAGTACTTTTGCTGAGCTTGTTAAAATATCAGGATTATCACATGGTACTGATGTTTGGGCTGGTAATGCTAGTGAATTAATTAGAAATAATATTGTTCCTTTTAAAGATGTTATTGGTTGTCGTGATGATATCATGGTTAACTTAATGAACTGGGGAATGAAACCTATTAGAGCATTTAAAATAATGGAGCATGTTAGAAAAGGTAAAGCTACAAAAGACCCTGAAACATGGAAGGGTATGGTCGAAGAAATGAAAGCGGTGGGTGTTCCAGAATGGTATATAGAGTCATGTCATAAAATAAAATACATGTTCCCAAAAGCTCATGCTTGTGCTTATGTTATGAGTGCCATTAGAATCGCTTGGTTTAAAGTATATAAACCACTTTACTATTATGCAGCCTTCTTTTCAATAAGAGTAGATGACTTTGATATTGAAACGATGATTAAAGGTTATAATGCTATTAAAACAAGATATGAAGACTTAATGGCTAAAGGATTTGAAGCGACTAATAAAGAGACAAATATCATAGAATCTCTTCATGTTGCTTTAGAGGCAACTGCTAGAGGTATTAAATTTGCTCCTATCTCTTTAGAAAAAAGCGATGCGACGAGGTTTATTGTTGATACCGAGCATGATAATACTTTAATACCACCATTTAAAACTATAGATGGACTAGGAATTACAGTTGCAAAGACAATAATAGAGGAAAGAGATAAACAACCATTTTTAAGTAAAGAAGATTTACAAAAACGAGGTAAAGTATCAAAGACTTTAACAGACAAAATGATGGAAATGGGAATTGTTAATGAGTTACCAGATTCTAATCAATTAAGTTTGTTTTAAACAATAAAAAATAAAAAGTTAGAGGGTATAATATGAAAAAAGTAACTGCAGTTGAAAAAGATGGTAGTTTTACAATGTTTGAATCTTTATTTAAGTTACATGATGTTATGGTCTTTGACAAGTTTGAAGATTTATTAAAAACATTGCCAAAAGAAAAATTAAATGGAGGTTTAATTGAATATTGGAATAATGCTGGATTAATTACTAAATATTTAAGCACAATGTTTTATTTATCGGTGATCAATGAGGGTGAAATGTTCAATAGTACTGTATGCATTATTCCAAAAGATATTAGTCAAGATCAAATGGACTATTATGAAGAAATCTAAAAAGGTAGCAAGGATATGTTTATAGGTATTTATTTTAATGGAAACAAATTTCAATTGGTGAGTAATATAGCACTTGATGGTGAAGAATTATATAATATTCTCAATGTTATTAAGAATAAAACAGAATCTAAAATAAAAAGAAAGGAATACAGTAAAAAACGTGAATTTAAGTGAACTAAACATTGTTTATAAATTTGATAGATTATGATTTTTTAGTATGTTCATGCAGATTTATTTATAGAAAATTTAAAATTTGTAGTATTTAATACTAATAATACTTATGGTAATACCATGGGAGGAGTTGGAAAAACTAACAGATGCAATGGTAAATTCCTTTATCCATCAAGCCAAAGAACAAGACTACAACTAGATATGTTAAAAATAGGTACATATTTAAATGATCCTAGTCAAGATGGTAGATTTATGCATGGCATTGCTTTACTAGAAGAAACTAAAGAACCATATGCTAATGAAGATATTAAAGTTTATAGTTATGGTTCTGCTAGAAGAAGATAGAGTCGAAATAGACTCTTTTTTCTTTTTGTGTTATTATCATAATATATATAAAGAGGTATGCTATGGAAACACTTAAGGCAATCGCATAAAAACTTGACGTAAAGAGTTAGATAGAAGGAATAACATTAAAAAGAAGATTTTCAATATTTTTAAAGTCAAATGCATACCGAGTTAGTTTTTTCTTGAAAGTAATGTTTCCCATAGAAGAATCTAAACGTACTAAGTTGAAAACAATCTTTCTGATAACCGCTAAATTATCAATTGAATTGTCTTTTTTGTTGGTGGAATGATCTTCATCTAGAATAACCTCTACCATTAAATTTCCCTCTACTTTTATGAGGAATACTTTCAATACCAAATTGTTTATATTCTTTTTTCTTTCATAGTTAATGTAATCCTTTTATTTTGCATCTTTGATTCCTCCTTTCTCAAGGAGCATATTATACCATTTACTGACATTTTCAGAAAATGATATAACATGACATTATCACAAAATGATTACAGACAAGATGGGTAATATTTGACATTTTGATGCTTTTGTGTTATAATTTAGCCACATTCGAAATAAAGGGGGAATAAAGAATGGAAAATTTAAACAATAATAGGAAAGGTAATTACAAAATTTATAAGTGCGGTACTATGCCTACAGAACAACTTCGTATCTTAGAAACTGGTAATAAGTATGGATGTATGAATACAAAAGCAAGTTGTTACAAAGAAGGATTGTCTAAAAAAGAAATACGAGCAGAATTTTTAGAGCATCGTAAAATGGCAGCAGAAGATAATAAATATGCTTTTGACCCATATAAATTCTATATACCTAGTCAGGATGGTAAAGGTAAAGCTGTAGAACTAACAAGAGACATGGTAGAAGCTTACGAAGATGGATGGGATTTAGATATTCCAGGAGATATTTTAGTTATCACTAATAAAATACCTGGAGTAGTAGCTGGGTTCCCAGTTGCTGATTGTCCTGTTGTTATAGCAAGTGACTTAAAAAATGGTGTAACTGCCACTGCTCATTGTAGTGCTGCAATGATTGATAATTATTTACCTAAAATGACTATAGAGTCATTACAAAGTGAATATGACAGTAAACTAGAGGATATATATGTTTATATTGGTGCACATGCTGGAAGTTCTTGGACATATGATAAGTGGCCTAATTGGGCTAAAGAAAACTTTTGGGAAGAAACAGGTGCAATTACAGAAGAAAATGGATTATATAAAATTAATCTAAGAAAAGCATTATTAAGTCAATTACATCCAGAGCAATTCGAAACATTTATTGTAAATACAACAGATACTAGAACTAATCCAAATTATTATTCAAATAGTGTTTATAATAATGGTAAAGGTCCAAAAGAAAAAGATGGTAGACACTTTGAAGGTGCATATTATCAAAAAACAAAAAGACTGTAAAGAAGAGTTGAAATAAGACTCTTTTTCTTTTCTATAATATCGTTAATAAGAAAGAATTTTTTTATGAAGAAAACTATTTGGAGAAGAATGATTCTTTTCCAGGATTTCATTATCATGATGATATATTTAGTAGTGTAAGTGAAAATAGAGAAGAAGAACTTAGTTCCGAAGAATTATATAACTATTTAAAAAATATGGTTAAATCAAAGTCAAAATAAAGAAAAAAGAGTTAAAATTAAAGACTCTTTTTTCTTTTTATGATATACTTCTAATAGGAGGAAGTATGGAAAAGATTAACCTAGATAAAGTGAATTACATACAATATGGTAATACTAAAGGTAAAGATATTATTCTACTACATGGTTGGGGTCAAAATATTGAAATGATGGAACCACTTGGTAATCCCTTATCAAATAAATATCATATTACAATATTAGATTTTCCTGGTTATGGTAAAAGTACTGAACCAGATGAAGTTTGGACAGTATCTGATTATGCTGAACTTGTTCATGAATTAGTGAAAAAGTTAAAGATTAATAAACCTACTTTAATAGGACACTCATTTGGAGGTAGAGTAGCGATAGTTTATGCTTCAAAGTATGAAGTAGATAGAGTTGTTTTATTTGGAGCCCCTTGTGTTAGAACTAAAAAAGGATTAACTCTAAAAGAAAGAGTATTAAAAAAGGCTAAAACATTACCCGGTATGGGTAAAATTGCAGAGATTGCTAAAAACTATATTGGTTCTGAAGATTATAAGAGTGCTACACCTAGAATGAGAGAAATTTTAGTTAAGACAGTTAATGAAGATCTATCGGACTATGCTAAAAAAATAACTGTTCCAACTCTTCTAATATGGGGAGAGATGGATGAAGCAGCACCTTTAGAAGAAGCTAAACTCTTAGAGAATCTACTTGCTGATGGAGCTTTAATTGTTCTACCAGGAACACATTATGCTTATCTTGAAAATCTAAATCAAGTTATAAATATTATAAATAATTTTATGGAGGGATAATATGATTGAAATACTTTTAATTTTAGTTGCTATTTTAGCAATTATTGTAAAATCTAAAAAGAGTCTACATATGTTACAGCAAAATTTATATAATGAAAACAATCGGTATGTTAAATGGGTTGTAAATAATAGTAATAACTTTTTTTCACTTGAAATCTTAATAGTCTTGATAGCATCTCTTGCTAATGTCTTTTTTGTTAATAATGATACTATAAGTTTAATTTTAAATATTATTACTATAATCCTATATTTAATATATATTGTTAAATTTAAAAATAATTTAAAAAACGAACAAGTAAAAAAACCACTAGTAATTACAGCAAGAGTAAAAAGATTAATTGCAACAACAATAATTCTTCATCTAATACCAATAATATTAATCATTATTTATAGAGATAATCTATTAATAAGCCATTTCTTTATTTTTATCTTTGTCTTATTTGTTTACCTAAATACCTTTGCAATTTTATTAGCAAATTTCATTAATAAATATACTTTAGAGAAATATGTTTACCATCATTTTAAAAGTATGGCAGTTAAAAAATTAAAAAGTATGTCTAATTTAAAAGTTATAGGTATTACTGGTAGTTATGGTAAAACAAGCAGTAAAAATATCTTAGCAGATATCTTAAACATCAAATATGCGACTTTACCTACACCACGCAATTTAAATACTCCTTATGGATTAATTATTACAATTAATAACCATCTAGATAAATTTACAGATGTTTTTATAGCAGAAATGGGTGCTTATGTTAGGGGAGAAATCAAGGAACTATGCGATTTAGTTCACCCTAAATATGGAATATTAACAAGAATTGGTACCGCTCATTTAGAAAGTTTTGGTAGTGAAGAAAATATTCAAAAAACAAAATTTGAACTTATCGAGTCACTTCCTCTTGATGGTATTGGAGTGTTAAATAAAGATGATCCTAAACAAGTAAGTTATAAACTAAAAAATAAATGTAAAATACTATGGATAGGTATAGATGAAAAAGATGTCGATGTTAGAGCGACTGATATTAAGTGTTCTAGTGTTGGTACAACTTTCAATGTTATATTTAAAAATGATAAGAAAAAGTATGAATTTGAAACTAAACTGTTAGGTAAACATAATGTTTATAACATTTTAGCAGGACTTGCCTTGGGTCGAGAATTTGGTATATCAATTTCTAAATTACAACAAGCCGTTAGAAATGTTAAACAAGTTGAACATAGATTAGAACTTAAAAAAATGGGATATTTCTACCAAATTGATGATGCTTATAACTCTAATCCAGTAGGTGCTAAAAGTGCTTTAGAAGTATTATCTATGATGCCAGGACTAAAAGTAGTAGTAACACCAGGAATGATAGAACTTGGAGATAAAGAAAAACAGTTAAATAAAGAATTTGGTAAACAAATTGCCATTATTTCAAAAGCTGATTATGTTGTTTTAATTGGTGAAAAAAGAACAAAACCTATTAAAGAGGGATTAAAAGAAGCAAAATATAATATGGATAACTTAATTGTTTACAATGATGTTAAAGAAGCATATAATTTTATAAGAGGTATAAAAACAAAAAAAGAAATCTATGCTTTATTTGAAAATGATTTACCTGATACATATAATGAAAAATAGGAGGAGATAAAATGAAAATAAAATTAGGAGTTGTTTTTGGTGGGGAATCCGTTGAACATGAAATAAGTATTATTTCAGCTGTTCAAGCCATGAATAAAATAGATCAGGAAAAATATGATATTATTCCTATATATATAACTAAAGATGGTGAGTGGTATACTGGTAATATGTTAATGGATGTCGAAGTATATCAAGATTTAGGATTGATAAAAAAATATGCTACTAATGTCGTATTATATAAAAAAGATGGAGCTTTTGTCCTTCAAAACAAAGGGATGTTTAAAAAAATTGTTACAGATTTAGACGTAATATTCCCAATTACTCATGGTACTAATGTAGAAGATGGTGTTTTACAAGGATATTTCCAAACTGTAGGTATTCCTTATGTTGGTCCTAATGTATACTCAGCTGTTGTTTCTCAAGATAAAGCTTATATGAGAGATATTTTTAAAGCTAATGATATACAAGTGCCATCATATACTTGGTTTTATGATACAGATTATAAGAATGAACCTGATGAAATAATTAAAAAGATTGAAAAAATTAAATATCCAGTTATCGTAAAACCTGCTACAACTGGTAGCAGTATAGGTATTGGTGTTGCTAACAACAAAGATGAACTTGTTAAAGCTATTGAAGAAGCTATTAATTATGATAGCAAGGTTGTTGTGGAAGAAGTAATCAAAAATTTAATGGAAGTAAATATTTCTGTTTTAGGTAATTATGAAGCTCAAGAGACTAGTGTTATTGAGGAAGTGTTATCGAAAAGTGCATTTTTAACATATGATGAAAAATATGTTGGTAGTGGTAAAGTTAAAGGTAAATTAGGTGCTAAGATGACACCATTAAAAGGTTCTAAAGGTATGGCTTCTGCTGATCGTAAAATACCTGCTAATCTTACCGATAAATTAGCTAAAGAAGTAGAAGATTTAGCTATTAAAGTTTTTAAAGCCTTGGGAAGTAGTGGAGATGCACGTATCGACATGCTAATCGATAGTAAAGCTAAAAAAGTTTATGTCAATGAAATTAATTCAATACCAGGATCTCTTGCTTTCTATCTGTGGGATCCTAAAGGAAAAAATTATACTGAGCTATTAGATGATATGGTTAGTATCGCTATTAAAGATTACAAAAAACGTGAAAGCAAAACTCATTCCTTTAATACTAATATCTTACAAGGATTTGCTCATAATGGTTTAAAAGGAATGAAAGGTAAACTTCAAAATAAATAACTTAAAGCTGTATTAGGTTTTCTAGTACAGTTTTTTACATACAAATTAAATAATTTAAGTTGTATAACTAGTAAAAATAATCAAGTTATGCTAGTATAATAATAGGAGAGTGAATTAACATATGAAAAATAAGGGGTTAATAATTTTTACTATCTTATTAATATTGTGTATTATCGGCTTAGTATTTTATATCTTAGTAGATAAAAAAATTATAAAATTGAATAATACTGTAGTCAAAAATGAACAAGTAGAAAAAAATAATACTAATAATGATAATAAAGATGAATCAAAGGAAATAGCAATAGATATAAACAACGAGAATATTATCACATTATTTAATAATGCTCATCATATATCTATAGGTCCAGAGTCACAAATTTATAGGGATGGTGGTTATAGTGTAAATGCAATGAGTATAGAAGATAAAATGCTATTATTAGCAAGTCAGTGGTCATCTGAAGTAGAATCTCAAAGTGAAGGCATAAGTCCTAATCTTACTACTACTTATTATTTAGATGAGGATACTTTAAAAAATCTTTATGAAAGAACATTCGGACCAAATACTTATAAACAAGTAAACCAAATAACAGATGGGTGTCTTACTTTAAACTATGATGCTACAAATAAAAGATATTCCTATGTTGGAACAAGTGGTTGTGGTGGTACTAGTACATTTAGTGCACATGAAAAAATAATAAGTGCTACTAAAAGTGGTGATAGAATTAAAATAGTAAGTGCTGTATTTTATCTAGATCCGGAAGGTATTTATAAAGATTATAATAAAACGACAGTACTAGGAGAAGATATATTTTATAATAATAACTATACAACTGAAGAAATAGAAAAGTTACAAGATCAATACATAGATGAAAATAAAGACAAGTTGGAACAATATACATATACTTATATTCTTAATGACGATGGTTTTTATTACTTAGATAGTGTAGAAAGAACTAAATCATAAAAAGTAGCCTTAAAACTACTTTTTTTTGTTAACCTTACTAATTCCTAAATCTATACCTTTATTGATATTATTCCTATTAAATAACTTAAGTCTTTCATAAACTAAGTCTATATAATTATCTAATGATGTTTTAACTAAATTCCTAGCTGCAATTACTTTCATTTTATCAAAAATTTCCCCAGCATTATTTCTACTATATTCAAATCCCTTTTTTAAAATAAAATCACCACTACTGACTTTAAAAGCATCAAGACCAATATGAGTATTTAAATTATATAAAGAAATTATCTTTGCAGTAATCGCTTCTTCAACAATATTTTTGTCATTTTCATTAAACTCTTCGAAATGATAATTAGGTTCAGGGACATAAATTCCTAATTTATCATCTAAATAACTTATACATCTAGCTTGATAAAAATAAGGAGTCATATATACTTCACGGTGGCTATTAGGATTACCATAATAAAGTAGAGGGATTACAATATTTTCATTATTTTCTCCAAGTATTCTTAAATTATTATATTCTTCTTGAATTTTACCAAATTCTAAGTTAGGTTGTCCCATTAATAAAGTGTATTTTTTATGCCCATTATCTAAGACATAAACAACTTCCATATGTCCCCAGTTTATAAATTTAATTTTCATATGCTGACTATAATAATTAGGATAATTATCTCTTAGATAACAAGAAAAATTTTCAGTGAAAAACTTAGTTGTTTTTACTAACTCTAAAAGAGCATCCTGATTAGAATTAAGTTCATAATAAATAAATTCATAATCATTAATACCTAAAGCTTCCTTTTCTATCATATTCTCGCCTCCATGTAAGTTATTATAATGAAAAGACAGAGAATTATCAATTAAATTAGTGTGAAATAGAATAAAATATGATATTATAAAACTAATTTATTATTATGATAACTATGTTGAAAGATTTGGAAAAAGAGATAAATATAGAAGAAGTAAGGCAAAAGTTAAAGGCTTTGACTTTATAGATTAAAACTACTGAAAATTTACTCTGTAGTTTCTTGTAATTTTTCATTAATTATCTTTAAATTATTATTAAGTCGCTCATCATTTGGTTCAATTTTTATTGCTTTCTCTAAAAATACCTTACTAGCTTCTATTTCTCCCTTATTATAGTAAGCAATGCTTAATAAATCATATGGTGTATAATCAAAACTAAAGGTTTCGTTAATATAACTCTTAGTATGACTTTTTATATTTAAAGCAAGATTTACATAATGAATGGTATTATCATAATCTTCTAAAGAATAATAAAGTAGGGCCATTTCCATATAAGGATCTCTTAAATAAGGAGCTTCCTCAATCGCTTTTTCAAGCCACATTTTCGCTTCATCATACCTTTTTAAGTTCTTATAACATCTACCAATAAATCTCATAGATGCACATCTCTCATCTTTCCAAGTAGCCTTTTCTAAGCCTAAATGTCTAATTAAAGTATCAATCGCTTCATTATATTTACCATAATACATATACTCACGACCTAAATAGTGCATATTTCTATCATCATTAGGGTCCTCTTCAACACTCATTTCAAGTAAAGGAAGATAACTACTTCTAGACTTAGTTCTATCAGGATAATGATTTAAAATAATATTATCAGTAACATTAAAAGTTTCAACACCATTATACTTTAATATCTCATGAACTGGATGATACCAAGAATAACCTAATCTTTTATGAATTTTTTCATAATAAAAACTTATTATAGGGTTATTATTTTCATCTAAATACCAATTATAAATATATCTAAGTCTTGTTGTATTATCACTCCATGCTTTTTCAAGTTCTTCTCGCCACCCAGGTAAAAATACTTCATCCAAATCAGTACAAACACAAATATCAGTATCCTCTGGTACTAATTTTAAAGATTCATTTCTTGCTACATCAAATCTCCAAGGTTCTATTTTTTTAATTTCTACATGAATGCCTTTTTCTTTTAATTTATCTACTGTATTATCAGTAGAACCTGTATCAAGTACATAAATCTCGTCTGCTTCCTTCATAGATTCATACCATCTATCAACAAACTTCTCTTCGTTTAAACATATTGCATAAACACATACTTTATATTTATTCATAAACACACCTCTATATATTGTATGAAAAACTTATAAAAAAGTAATATTTGCATATAAATATATTGAGGAGGTTGTTATGATTAAAAGAATAATTTACAGTTTATTACCAATAATAGGGGGAGGGATAGTTGGATTAATTACATCAGGATATATGGATTATCAAGATATAGTAAAACCTCCACTTAGTCCACCACCTATTATATTTCCTATTGTTTGGACCATACTTTATATTTTAATGGGGATATCTTATTTTTTAGCTACTAAAGATGTTGAAAAAAACAAAGAACTAGATCAAATTTATCTTCTACAACTTTTAGTCAACTTCCTATGGCCAATAATTTTCTTTGTCTTAGAAATGTATTTTACTGCTTTTCTTTGGATAGTTTTATTATTAATATTAGTTATAGTTATGATTAAAGAACTATTAAAGAATAATAAAATTAGTGGTTACTTACAAATCCCTTATCTTATCTGGCTGTTATTTGCGACATACTTAAATCTTGGTATAACCTTGTTAATCGAGTAGAGGAAATTAAATAATGGTAATTATTTAATTTGCCCCTCTCACACCACCGTACATACGGTTCTC
>CALVTA010000039.1 GCA_944359735.1 uncultured Bacilli bacterium
TAATTATTTATTTTCAATTCAATTTGTGCCTTTCAGAGGACTGAAAGGACGAATGAAAGGAATGTTAGTTAACTATGAAAAAAGTTAGTAAGCTGAGCCTTATTTTAGCATCTGTTGGTGTTTTTATGATTGGTTTAGCTGGTGTTTTGCAGTATAAAGCTTTTCAAATGGAAGATGCATATACTGTGGCATATGAAAAGGTAACAATGAAAGATTTGAATTCTGGAAGAGTAGAAAATATTAATAATAAGAATACTGAGTCTTCTAGTGAAAAATCTGATGATAATGAAGTAGTAGATGCTAATGAAGTTAATTCTGAGAAAGTTGAACAGATAACTATTGATGAAGAACTTGAAGATGTAAAAACTTATGATGAGGTTAGTACTGTTCCGGTTGATCCTGTTGTTTATGATGGATTAACTATGAATCAATTAGCCGATAAACTTAATCGATCTTTAAATTCTACTATTTCTGGGAAAGGATATTTAATTGCTAGTTATTCCTTACAACTTGGAATTGATCCTTATATGGCAACTGCTATTATTCTTCATGAAACTGGATGTAATGGTACTTGTAGTAGCTTAGTGAGAGAATGTAATAATGTCGGTGGTCAAAAGGGAGGACCAAGCTGTGGTGGAGGAGCTTATAAAGCATATCCTACACTTGATGAAGGTATTATGGGTTATTTAGATAACTTATATCGTAATTATTATGCCGTTGGTTTGACTACAGTTGAGACTATAGGTCCAAAATATGCTGCTAGTACTACCTGGGCAAGTCAAGTAAATAATTATATTGCTTTAATTAGAAGTAGATAAAGAGCTTAGGCTCTTTTTATTTTATTATAATAAGTGTAAAAATGAGGTGGGTTACTTGAAATATATGGTATTGGTTAAAATAGTGGTACTAAAGTTTTATATATTGTTGTAGGAGTTAATAATTATCTTGTGAGAGAAAATGATTTTAGATTTAAAAGTTTCTATACTTGTAAGAAAAAAATTAGTTGTATTGATGGTGTCATATCAATTGTAACTCTACAACTTTAATTTGTAATTATTGATGAATGTGTAATTAGTGGTGGTTAAATATGGTTTTTATATTTAGAAAAAATTGATATGATAAGTAAGTACATATATTAAGTTATATGTATTTTTTTGTCTTGTTTTATTTATATTATAGTATTTACTTTTTTCATATTATTTCTTAGGAGGAATCTTCTATGAAATATAATAGTAATGGTTTAAATAAAGATGAAGTAATTAAGTCAAGAGAAATGCATGGAAGTAATGCTTTAGTAATGGTAAAAAAAGACAGTTTTTTTAAGCAATTAATTAGAAGTTTAGGAGATCCGATTATTAAAATATTATTAATTGCTCTTGGTATTAAAACAATATTTTTAATTCAAGATTTTGATTGGTATGAAACAGTTGGTATTGTCATTGCAATATTTTTAGCTTCGTTTATCTCTACGATATCAGAGTATGGAAGTGAAAAAGCATTTTTGAAATTACAGAGTGAGGCTGAGACTACTAAGGTAAAAGTTAGGCGTGATGGAAAAGTTTTACTTATTAATATAGATGAGGTGGTGGTAGGGGATATTATTTTATTAGAATCAGGTGATAAGGTAGCTGCTGATGGAGTTTTAATTAAAGGTGAAGTTAGTGCTAATGAATCATCCATTACGGGAGAGAGCAAAGAAGTCTATAAAAAAGCTTTTGTTAGTGGTATTAATCCTAGTAGTAATAATGAATTGTTAAAGGGAAGTGTTATTTATCATGGTGTTGGAGAGATGATTGTCACTAAAGTTGGAATTAATACTTTTTATGGTAAAATATCTTTGGAATTGCAAGAAAAACAACCAGAAAGTCCTTTAAAGTTGAGACTTAGAGATCTTGCTAAAATAATTAGTAGAATAGGTTATTTTGGAGCATTTTTAGTTGCTTTTTCCTATCTTTTTTCGGTTATTATTTTAAATAATAATTTTGATGTAACTAAAATTATGGCTACTATTTCTGATACTTCTTTGTTATTTGCATATTTTCTTCAAGCATTAACACTTGCCGTGACTATTATTGTTGTTTCAGTTCCAGAGGGATTACCTATGATGATTACTCTAGTGTTATCTAGTAATATGAAAAGAATGTTAAAAGATAATGTTTTAGTTAGAAAACTTATGGGTATTGAAACAGCAGGAAGTTTAAATATTTTATTTACTGATAAAACTGGTACTCTTACTAAAGGTGAACTTGAAGTAGTAGGGGTTATGTTTGGTAATTTAGATTATTATAAAGATAAACAGAGATTAAAATCTAGTTTTTATTATTATAATATCTTAAAAAATGCTTTGCTTTCTAATACTAATTGTGTTTATGATAGTAGTAAAAAAATTTGGATAGGTGGTAATGCTACTGATAAGGCGTTAGTTAATTATTTAGGTGAAAAAGATTATGAAGTTAAAAAATTAAAAGATGTACCTTTTGATAGTAAAAATAAATATTCTTATACAAAAGTATTGGAGAATAATAAAGAAATTATTTATTATAAGGGAGCTCCTGAGGTTTTATTAGATAAATGTAAGTATTTTATTTTGCCTAATGGTAAGAAAATGTTGTTTAAAGATAAGAGTAAGGTTTTAAAAATTATTGATGAATATGCTAGTCGTGGTATTAGGGTTTTAATGGTTGCTTTTAAGGAAGAAAGAGAAGATCTTTCCTTTATTTCTCTTTTATTTATTAAAGATGAATTAAGGGAAGAAGTTAAAAATGGGTTAGAGTTAGTTAAAAAAGCTGGTATCAAAACTGTTATGATAACTGGAGATAATAAAAAAACAGCGACTGCTATTGCTAAAGATTCAGGTATTATTAGTTGTGATAGTGATGTCGTTTTGACAAGTGAGGAATTAAATAATTTAACTGATGATCAAATTAAGAGCAAATTGTCTAATTTGAAAGTAGTAGCAAGAGCTTTGCCTACAGATAAAAGTAGGTTAATAAGGTTAAGTCAAGAACTTGGTCTTGTTGTAGGAATGACAGGTGATGGGGTTAATGATGCTCCAGCTTTAAAAAAAGCTGATGTTGGTTTTTCTATGGGAAGTGGAACAGAAGTTGCAAAAGAAGCTAGTGATATAATCTTGCTTGATAATAATTTTAATTCTATTGTGAAAGCGATACTTTATGGTAGAACAATTTTTAAAAGTATTCGTAAGTTTATTATCTTTCAATTAACAGTTAATTTTTGTGCTGTGTTACTGTCAATTGTAGGACCATTTATTGGTGTTGCTAATCCTGTTACTGTTATTCAAATGCTTTGGGTTAATATGGTTATGGATACACTTGCAGGTATTGCTTTCTCTTATGAACCTCCACTTTTAGAATATATGGAAGAGCCACCTAAAAAACGCGATGAAAAAATCCTTAATAGTTATATGATTCATGAGATAGTTTTTACTAGTCTTTATTCGTTTTTTCTTTGTATTTTCTTTTTAAAAAGTCCTTTGATTCATTCATTTTTTAGAAGTGGTAGAAATGATATATACTTTATGAGTGCTTTCTTTGGATTATTTATTTTCATGATGATATTTAATAGTTTTAATGCTAGAACGTCTCGTCTTAATATTTTCGCTAATCTTTTATCTAATAAAGTCTTTTTAGGAGTAATTATTTTTATAGTAATAGTACAAGTTATCCTTATATACTATGGAGGAGATTTGTTTAGAACAACTTCACTTAGTCTAAAAGAGATAGAGATAATGTTAGTTTGTGCTTTTTCTGTTATACCAGTGGAATTTTTTAGAAAAATATATCTTAAAAGTAAAGGAAAACTTGGTTGTGTTTAAGTGATATTAGTTGTATAATAAAAATACGATTGGAGACCAACTATGAATAGTCAATAGTTATTTTGAAAAAATATTAAATAATTTTTAAAATAAATGATGACACAGCAACGCACCGTAAGTGAGGTTACGGTATTGTCAATGAAGACATTAAAATAAATATAGTTCTTTCAAAAAATCAATTTAAATTAAACTTAATATTTCGTTTTAACATATAAAAGATACTTTTAACTAATTTATCAGCATAATGACCTAAAGCATTGTAATGTAATTTATCTTGAAGTCTTTTGCTTCAATCAACTAATAAGCAATTAAAGATAAAACTGTGGTTGTAAATTCCAAAAAAGCAGTCAAGGTTATAGGAAACTAATATACAATCCACAGTTATCTTAAGTATATTATACAAAAATTAGAGAGAAATAAAAAAGAAGGAATGTGATAATATACTAGTCAGTATTAAATACAAAATCTCTCTTGTAACTGACTATATATATCATACAAGGAAACTATGGAAAATTTAAGAATATTTAGTATGAATTTAAGAAGAGGTTTTATTCCTGTTAAAGATAAAAGAAAAAAAGAGTTTCTAAGGGAGAAATTAGAAGAAGAGAAATATGATATTATTATGTTGCAAGGTTATAATATAATAAATGGTCTAGATTTAAGCAGATTAAATTATAGTTATACTAATTCTTTTAATAATACAATAACTCTTAGTAGAGATGGGTTACCTATTTTTGAAGATTCTTTTTCTTTAGTAGTTAATAGTTCAATTGTTTTTAATGGTAATAGTCCTTTAGCAGTAATTAATGTAAATTGTAATAATTCTAAAAGCTTTGATGAAGTATCTGCTGCTTGTGAGCTTTATACTAAAGAAGAAAATGCTCATTATGTGAGAAGTAGGATAGTTGCTGGGCGGTTTCCTAAAGATGTTGATACTAATAACTTTTGTGATATGTTTGATTTAGAAGATATTTCTACTTTGGTTGGACAGGATACACATCTTAAAAATAATAAAGATATGGTAAATCATTTCTTTGTATCAAGGAATTTAGAAGCAGTAAGCATTCATAAGTTAGTAGGATTGACAGAGACATTAAAGTTAGGAGAGGCTTATCCTATTGAAGCATCTATAAGTTATAAGAAAGTTTTGAAATAGCTTTCTTTTTTTTTAGTTTTTTGTTAAAATTTTAATAGTTTTATTAAGAGGTGATATTATGTTACAAGTAAGTAATGTTAGTTTAAGATTTGATAAGAGAGTTTTATTTGAAAATGTTAATTTAAAATTTACTAGTGGAAACTGTTATGGAATAATAGGAGCGAATGGTGCTGGGAAAAGTACATTCCTGAAATTACTTACAGGAGAGATTGAAACTACTACTGGAGATATTACAGTTAGTAAGGGCGAAAGAATTTCTGTTTTAAAGCAAGATCATTATCAGTATGATGATATGAGGGTTCTTGATGTTGTTATTATGGGTAATGATAGACTTTATAAGATCATGAAAGAAAAAGAAGAGTTATATTCTCATACTGAATTCAGTGAAGAAGATGGATATAGACTTGCTGATTTAGAGGCAGAATTTTTAGATATGGATGGTTGGAATGCGGAAAATGATGCAGCAATACTTCTTACTAATTTAGGAGTTAGTGATGAATATTTTGATAAATCTATGAAAGATATACCTGTTAAATTAAGAGTTAAAGTAATGCTTGCTAGTGCATTATTTGGTAATCCTGATATACTTTTACTTGATGAACCTACTAATAGTTTAGATATGGATGCAATTAGTTGGTTAGAAGAATTCTTAATAAATTATCCTAATACAGTAGTTGTTGTTAGTCATGATAGACATTTTTTAAATAAAGTGTGTACTCATATAGTAGATATTGATTATGGTAAAATGAAAATGTATATAGGTAATTATGATTTTTGGTATCAATCTAGTGAACTTGCTTTAAAACAAATGAAGGAATCTAATAAGAAGAAAGAAGATAAGATTAAAGAGTTGCAAGATTTTATTGCAAGATTTTCTGCTAATGCATCTAAGAGTAGACAAGCAACATCTAGAAAAAAAATGTTAGAGAAAATTGAATTAGAAGAGATTGTTCCATCTTCGCGTAAATATCCTTATATAGATTTTAAAATCACTAAATCTATTGGTAAAGAGGTGTTGAAAGTTACTAATTTAGTTAAAGAAGTTGATGGTAGGAAAATTCTTAATAAAATATCATTTACAGTGTTGCGTGGAGATAAAATTGCTATTATTTCTAATAATGATTTAGCAAAAACTACTTTATTTGATATACTCTCAGGTGTTACTAAATATGATAAAGGGGAAGTTATCTTTGGAAAGACAATAGAAAGTAGATATTTACCTCAAGATAATAGTAATTATTTTGATAGTGATCTAAATATTATAGAATGGTTATCACAATTTTATAAAGTCGATGATGAAACACATTTAAGAAGTTTTCTTGGAAGAATGTTATTTTCAGGTGATGATGTTTTTAAAAAAGTAAAAGTGTTATCTGGTGGAGAGAAAGCTAGATGTATGTTAAGTAAGTTAATGCTAGAGGAGCCTAACTTTCTTATTTTAGATGAACCTACTAATCATTTAGATTTAGAAAGTATCACATCACTTAATAAAGGCTTAGAGAATTTCCAGGGAGAATTAATTTTAACTTCAAGAGATCATGAGTTAAATCAAACTGTTTGTAATAGAATTATTGAGATATTAGATGATGGTTCTATTATTGATAGAAGGTTAACATTTGATGAATATTATGAAAAGAAGAGTAATAATTAATATATTACCTTTTGCTTGATAAGGTTTATATCATTATTACTCTTTTATTTTTAGGGCTCCTTTATCACATCTGTTACCCCAATAGTCTAATATTTTACTATCTTTTTTAACTACTATTATTTCACAGTGATTAGGACATCCTTTGCATTCAATACCTGTCGTTTCAAAGTTGGCATCTTTTATTTTAAAGTTAAATTCTTTTTTTATACCTGTTTTTCTTGCTAAGATAGCACTGCCGATAGCACCCATTAAATGACCATTTTTATCTACAATAATATCTTCTTTAAGTAGATCTTCAAAGGCTTTTTTTACTCCTATATTTTTAGATACTCCACCTTGAAAGATAATAGGACCTTTTATTCTTTTTCCTTTACCAACATTATTAAGATAATTAGAAGCAACGCTGTAACAAAGACCTGCAATGATATCATTTCTTTTATAACCCATTTGAATTTTGTGTACTAAATCAGATTCAGCAAAAACAGTACATCTAGCAGCAATATTAGTAGGATTTTTGCTAGAGATTGCAATTTTACCAAAGTCTTCAACATCAAGTCCTAATCTTTTGGCTTGACTAGAAAGAAAAGATCCTGTTCCTGCTGCACATAGGGTGTTCATAGCATAGTCTGTAACTATACCATTATCAAGTAAAATAATCTTAGAATCTTGACCTCCAATTTCTAAAATAGTTTTAACATCAGGATACTTGGATAGGGTTCCAATAGCATGGGCCGTTATTTCATTTTTTATACTATTTGCGTCTAACATTGTTCCAATTAATTTTCTAGCAGAACCGGTTGTACCAATTCCTACTATTTTTGTATCTTTATTTAGTTGTTTTTCTATATCTTTTAAGACATTTTTTACTGCTTTAATAGGGTTACCTTCAGTCCAAAGATAAGTGCTTGCTAGTATATTATCTTCATTATCGAGAACTACTCCTTTAGTAGAAATAGATCCTATATCAATTCCTAGATATGCTTCCATTTTTTTCCTCCTTTTTTAATTTTAATAAATCATAAAACGCTTCAATTCTTGTATTTAATCCCTCAACTCCTGTTTGTTCATCAAAAGATAAAAATATAATTGGCATATTGTTATCTTTAGCAATATTCATTATTATAGGCATTGCTCCTATTTCTGGAGTACATCCTGTAGGTTTAGTGTGGATGATACCATCATATTTATGTTTTTTTAACCAGTAGACTCTATAGACATTATCTAGTCCATCTGCACCTAATGTATATTTACAATACTTTCTTACTTTAAATTTCATATATTTTTCTATTAATTTTTTCTGCCATAATAAATAGCTTAAATTAGTAAATCTTTTTATTTCAATGTTGAAACTTGCTAATAGTTTTTCTAATTCATAATTAGAAAAAGGTTCCATAGAAGTATATAACTCTCCAATAATTCCTACTTTTAAGCAGTCCTTAGGTTTATTTATCTTTATTTTTTTTAATTCTTTTTTTGTTTTATGATATAAAAAAGTTAGTTTTATAATACTATTTTCTTTGTTTGCTTTTTTTATAAAGTTATCTTTAATTTTTTTAAAGCTGTTTTTTTCTTCTTCAAAACCGACTCTTTTTCTAATAAAAATATCAATTTTATCTAAGTAATAAATATAAAGAAGAGTATTAAGTATTTCCTTTATTAATTTTCTTCTAGTTAAATAGGGGTTAAGTTCTAACATTGTATTATAGAGTTCACTAAATCTTAGATGATCTCGTTCCATTATTTGGTACATAGTAAAGTTATAGCCTAAATCTTTTAGTATTGTTTCTTGGACTTCAGCATAGTATCTATATCTGCATCCTCCTCCTGCTTGGAATAGAACAGTCGCACCCTTATTTAAAGCTTCAATGAAATTACCTAAGTTATATTTAAATGGAACACAGACAGTGTCAGGACTAAATTTAGAGCCTAAAGAAATAGTTTCTCTAGTTATTTTAGGCATTTCTATTACTTTTAAATGTGTAGTGTTTGTTATTAGTTTTTTTATTGGATTAAAATAATTACCTAATTGAGGGAAGGCTATTAATTGTTTCATAAATGTATTCCTCCTTTTAACATATCAAGAAAGCTTTCAAGTCTTGTTATGACAGCAGTGTTATTAGTTAGGTCTTCAAAAGTTAGTAAAAGTAAAGGATGGTTCTTTCTTTTTCTTAATAACATCTCATTACTTAAAGAGTCAGGGCCACAAGGGAAAGCTGTTAAGAGGATAGTACCATCTATTTTATTTTTAAAATAATTGAAAGCAGCTAATCCTTCTTTATTCATAGTAAAATGAATTTTACTAGAAATTTTATTGCAATTATATTCTATTAACTCTCTTGGAACTTGATAACTATAAATAATGGTAATATTATTCTTTTCTAAGTAATCTGTAACGCTTTTTCCAATTAAGTTATCTTTTAAAATATAAGGGTGACCTATTAGGAGAATTTTTGTATTTTTACTTTTTAAAGCAATTTTTGCTTTTTTTTCTTCGTTTTTGTAGTGGTTATTTTCTACTTCTTTAGCGAGGTTATAGGCTCTAGATGCTTCTATTAAACTAAAACCTAAATCTTTTCCTATTTTTAAGAAGGCACTTTTTTCATTATGGTGGTGTTTGATGTCAATGTTATAATTTAATATTTTTATGTTTGGAAAAGTATTTCTTACTAAATCATATAGACAATTAAAATTTGTACATACTTGTTCTGTTTTCTTTAAAGAGTATATTCTTGGAACTAATATTAAATCACATTTGTCTTTTATTTCTTCTATATGACCTAAGTATATTTTTAAAGCTAAACACGCTTCATCTATGCTTTTTTCTTTACCTAATATTAATGTCTTTGCGTTTGTATCATTACTTTCAATATAATCTATTTTTAAAGCATCAAAAAATGCTTTCCAAATAGGAGAGTAGTAATAATATAGTAATGCTTTAGGAAGTCCTATTTTCATAATTTATCATACCTTTCTTTATACTTTATGAAATAAGAATTTGATTTATATTTGATTTTTTTAACAAATTTTGTAAATTATATAGTATAATAAAGAAAATTTATTAGTGGTAAGGTACAATATCAAAGTTCATTTGATGTTGAGACATATTATTAAATTAAAGAAAGAAAACTTCATACTTTACCAGATCAGTTTTATGATTATATAATTACTAATTCTAATAATGAACAGGCTAAAATAATGATTAAGGCTTTAAATGATGATTATTTAGTTAGAAAAAAGTGAAATTTAGAAGAAATTACTTAATAATTATTAATTTTTTTATAATTTATGATATAATTAGACACAGGAGGTAAAAGTATGAAGAAAGTTAATGTTGAAAAATTAAAAAGTGCTACTATAGTAATTTTAATTTTAATTATAGTTTTTGGTGCAAGTTATTTTACGTCAGAATTACAAGAGTGTGGTAGTAAAGATAATACTACTACAACTACAAGTTCTACTAATAATAGTTCTAATGAAGATAGTTCTAGTAGTGATATTCCAGAAGATGAACAAGGAGATTTGAATGATATTGATATTGATGAATATTTAGATCTTAAAGAGGGAAGTGAGGCTTCTATTATTTATATAGCAAGACCTACTTGCCATTATTGTCAAGAAATGGAACCTATTGTCAGAAATGTAGTGTATGAGTATGATGTTACTGTTAATTATTTAAATACCGATGAGTTGGATGATGATGGGCAAGCTAAGTTAATTAAGTCTGATGATTACTTTAGTGAAGGATATGGTACACCTTTATTACTTGTTGTTAAGGATGATGAAATTGTAGATATCTTAGAAGGACTTTCTGATAAAGATACAACTGTTAATTTCTTTAAAGATAATGGTTTTATTGATTAGAGGTATTTATGAATAATGAAGAAATTTTAAAAAGTCAACTTGCTAGTTTTAAGAGTAAGTATCCTTTAACTATTGGATGGAGACTAAAGAAGCATTCTAAAGTATTACTTGAGCATTTACATGATGATGAAGTAATTAGATATGCTTTTTGTGCTCAAAAAAATAAGAGTTCTTTAGATGTAACTAGTACTGGTATAGTTGCTGTTACTAATAAAAGATTAGTGATTGCAAGAGATAGAGTTGTTTTTGGTTATTTCTTAGATAGTATTACTGCTGATATGTTTAATGATTTAAAGCTTAGAAGTGGTATTATATGGGGTAAGGTTATAATAGATACAGTTAGTGAACTTGTAATTTTATCTAATATAAGTAAGAGTGCTTTACCTGAGATTGAAGAAGAAGTAACTAGTGCAATGTTAGAATTAAAAGATGAGAATTAGTTTCTTGTCTTTTTGTTTTTCTTGACATGGGAGTAAAACACGGGTGTATTATTGATATAGGAGGAATAATTTATGGAAAAGATATTATTTATGAATAGTAGTCCTAATAGGGATGGTAATACTTATAGAATAGGAGAAGAGTTATTAAAAGATAAAGAGCATGATGTTTTACAGATGGCAGATTATAGAATATCTCAGTATGGACAAGTATTTGATGATGATGAGATTAAAGATGTATTAAAAAAGATAGATGAGTGTGAGGTTTTAGTAATAGGTAGCCCTGTTTATTGGTATACTGTTTCTGGTATGTTAAAGACTTTCATAGATAGACTATATATGTTACCTGAAGCGGAAGCTTTAAGAGGTAAGAAATTATATTTATTCGCTCAAGGTTCTGCACCATCTTCTGATACTGTTAAGTCTATTGAGTTTTTATCTAATAGATTAAGTTATTTAATGGGGATGGAGTTAAAGGGTGTTGTTACTGATAGTTCAGATGGTAGAGAAATATTAA
>CALVTA010000040.1 GCA_944359735.1 uncultured Bacilli bacterium
ACTAAAGAAGATTAATTCTTCTTTTTTTCATATTTATTTTTCTTTTGCATATCATTTATTAGGTGATGATATGGAAACTAAGGAAGCAATTATTAATAATTATAATCATAGTATTACAATTACAGAAAGAAAAAATTTACTTATTACAGGAGTTAAAAAAATAGAAAATTTTGATAGTGAGGAGTTTTTATTAGAAACTGTTATGGGGTTTTTAGCAGTTAGAGGAGAAGACTTGGAACTTGTTAAATTAGATACTTTAGCAGGTAATGTTTCAATTAAAGGTCTGATTAAAGGATTTTCTTATATGGATGAAAATAATGGAAAAAAAGAAAAAGACGGAAGTAGTGTTTTTAATCGATTATTTAGATGATGAATTTAAGTGAACAATTGATTGCTATTATCTTTTCTTTTATTTATGGTATTGTATTGGCAATTTTATATAATTTTAATTACAATTTACTTTTTAGTAAGAGAAAGATATATAAGATTATTTTTACTATCATTTTTATATTAGATTTGGTGTTAATTTATTTTCTTGTTTTGAGAAAAATAAATAATGCTATTATTCATCCATATTTTTATTTAGTTATTAGCTTTGGCTTTTTCTTTTGTTTTAATATCAGTAAGAAATTAAGAGTTTTTTTTAAAGTAAAAACAAAAGAAGATGTTAAAAATAAGTAAATATTAAGACTATAATATATAAAAGTAAAGAGTTTATATTTTGGTAAGACTGTGTGTTTTGTTATTCTTTGTCTTTTAATAGTTTTATTTAATGCATTTATTTCAGTTAGTAGCACTGTTAGTATTAATACTTTTTTATCGTGTGAATAGTTATGAAAAAAATGACTAAAAATGTAAAGTTAAACTAGTTGATATTGAACTAGTTTTTATATATATATATAATATATGTTAGGAAGGTAGGTGTAAGTTTAATGGCTAAAAGATATAAAAGAAAGAAAAAAGCAGGCCCTGTTATTTTACTTTGTTTATCTTTTGGAATTATTATTTTTACTACCTTTACTATTTTTAAATATTGGACTGAGATATATAGTAAATATCAGGAAAGAGGTAAATTAAAAAAAGAATTAGCATCTTTAAAAGATAAAGAAGAAGAATTAGAATCTGATGTTAACAAATTACAAGATTCTGATTATGTGGCAAGGTATGCAAGAGAAAAATATTTTTATTCTAAAGATGGAGAATATATTTTGAAAATACCTGATGATGAATAGGTATTTTCTTTTTTGCGTTTTAGTATATAATATAAGTTGAGGGATGTATATGGATGATATTGATTTATATAAAGATATTAAGGTAAAACCGATGGATGCTATTGTATTTGGTTGTAGTTATGGACCTGATTCAATGGCTCTATTTAGAACTCTTTTAGAGTATAGAAAAAAATCTGATGTTAGATTAGTTTGTGCTCATGTTAATCATGATAAAAGAAAAGAAAGTGAAAAAGAAAAAGAAGATTTGGAAAAGTTTTGTAAAGATCATGATGTTATTTTTGAATATATGAAGATAGAAAAGTATGGTGATGATAATTTCCATAATGAAGCTAGAAACATTAGATATGGATTTTTTGATCAAGTTGTAAAAAAGTATAATGCGAAATATTTAATGACAGCTCATCATGGTGATGATTTAATGGAAACTATTCTAATGAGAATTGCTAGAGGTTCTACTTTAAAAGGGTATAGTGGATTTCAAAAATCCGTAAAAATGGATAACTATTACATTTATAGACCTTTTGTTGAATATACTAAAGATGATCTTGTTAATTATTGTCATAAGTATAAAGTGCCTTTTGCTATTGATAGTAGTAATTATAGTGATGTTTATACTAGAAATAGATATCGTAAAGAGATTATTCCTTTTTTGAAGAAAGAAGAGAAAGATATTCATAAAAAATTTTTAAAATTTAGTAAAGTATTAACTTTAGCTGATAATTTTATTGAAGAAGAGGCTAGTAAAACTTTTAATAAAATAATAAAGAATGGCAACCTCATAATAGATAAGTATTTAGATATTAATGATTTTCTTAGAAGGATTGTTTTAGAAAAGTTTATTTCTTCTTTTTATCAAGATGATTTAATGCTAATTAATGATAAACATTTAGATTTAATAGATAAACTTATTAAGAGTAGGAAAAGTAATTCTAGAGTAAATTTACCTAATGATGTAATAGTAGTTAAAAGTTATAATATTTTATCAATTAGTAGAAATCCGTCTCTTCTTAGTAGTTATGAAATAGAGGTTGATAAGGATGTAATATTGCCGAATGGACATAAATTAGAGTACCTAGAAGAGGTTAAAGGTAATAGCAACAATATTATTAAATTGTCTAGTAAGGAAGTGATTTTACCTTTAATTGTTAGAACGAGAAAATTAGGAGATGTTATGGCTATTAAAGGTGGAGGCCATAAAAAAGTTAAAGATATTTTTATAGATAGTAAAATACCTTTGACAGATAGAGATTTATGGCCTATAGTAGTTGATAGTGCTTCACATATTGTTTTTGTGCCAGGTTTAAAAAAATCTAAATTTGATAAGACTAATGATGAATTTTATGATATAATACTGAAATATGAATAAGAAAAGGAGAGATTATTGTGAATGTAAATAAAAAAGTGGTAAAGAAAGGTTTACTTCCATATGTCTTTTTACTCTTAGTGATGCTTGGTGTAATTTATTTTGTAAGTGTTGCTAATCAAAAGGTAAATATTTTAACTTATGATGAGTTTATGTCTAATTTAGAAGATAAAGAAGTTAATAGTATTGAAGTAACTCCTCGTGATAGAGCGAAAGTTTATGAAATTACAGGTACTTTAGATAATTATGCTAAAAATGAGAGTTTCTTTGTAAGAATTCCTTTATCTGATCAAGTGATGAAAAAATTAGTTGAAGCTAGTGAAAGAGATAACTTTGAATTTGTTAGTAATTCAGATCCTGAGTCTAGTACTGTATTATTGATTTTGGTAAATATTTTACCTATTGTGATTTTAGCTGTTTTTGCTTTTTGGTTTCTAAGTAAACAAATGGGTAGTGGTAAAAATTCATTTGATTTTGGTAAAAGTAAAGCTAAACTTTCTAGCGAAAAGAATAAGGTTACCTTTAAAGATGTTGCAGGACTTAATGAAGAGAAAGAGGAGGTTAAGGAATTAATTGATTTCTTAAAGAATCCTAAGAAGTTTCAAAAATTAGGAGCTAGAATTCCTAAAGGTGTTCTTTTATATGGTCCACCAGGAACTGGTAAAACTTTGCTAGCTCGTGCTGTTGCAGGAGAGGCAAATGTTCCTTTCTATTATATTAGTGGATCTGATTTCGTTGAGTTGTTTGTTGGTGTTGGAGCAAGTCGTGTTCGTGATATGTTTCAACAAGCAAAAAGAACAGCTCCATGTCTTATTTTTATAGATGAAATTGATGCAGTAGGTAGACAACGTGGTACAGGAATTGGTGGTGGACACGATGAGAGAGAACAAACATTAAATCAATTACTTACAGAAATGGATGGATTTGGTGAAAATGAAGGTATCATTATAATTGCTGCTACTAATAGACCTGATGTATTAGATCCAGCTTTACTTCGTCCTGGTAGATTTGATAGGCAAGTTACTGTTAATTTACCTGATGTTAAGGGGCGTGAAGAAATTCTTAAAGTTCATGCGCGTAATAAAGTGTTAGCGGAAGGTGTTAATATTCCTGCACTTGCTAAAAGAACTCCAGGTTATTCAGGTGCTGATCTTGAAAATCTACTTAATGAAGCAGCATTACTTGCAGTTAGACGTAATAAAGAATCTATTACTATGAGTGAAATTGATGAAGCTAGTGACAGAGTTTTAATGGGACCTGCTAAAACTAGTACTAAAAGAAGCGAGTCTGATCGTAAACTTGTTGCTTATCATGAATCTGGTCATGCTGTTGTTGGTATTAAGTTAAAAGGTGCTAGTGATGTTCAAAAAGTTACTATTATTCCAAGAGGCAGTGCTGGCGGTTACAATATGATGATTCCTAGTGAAGAGAAAATTTGTAAAACTAAGACAGATTTATTAGAAGAAATTACAGGTTTGCTTGCAGGACGTGTTAGTGAAGAAGTTGTATTTGGTGAAGTTACTACTGGTGCTCAAAATGACTTTGAGAAAGCTACTAAAATAGCAAGAGCTATGGTTACTGAATATGGTATGAGTGATTTAGGTCCTATGCAATTAGAAGAAAGAGAAGGAAGCGCTTTCTTAGGAAGAGATTATGCTAAGAGTCGTAATTTCTCTAATGAAGTAGCTCATGAGATTGATCAAGAAATGAGAAAAATTATTGATAAATGTTATGATGAAGCTACTAAAATAATCAAAGAAAATAGAGATTTACTTGATTTACTTGCAAATACATTATTAGAGTATGAGACTTTAACTAAAGAGCAAATTGACTATTTAGTTGAAAATGGAAAAATGCCTAATGAAGATGAAGAGACTAGTTATGAAAAAATGAGTGTAACCAAATTGAAACAGATTGCAAAAGAAAAAGGGATTAAAGGTTACTCTAAGATGAATAAGGCTGAGCTTGTAAAAGAACTTGAAAAATAGTTCTTTTTTTTGTATCATATAGATAATTATCCACATAGATTGTGGAAAAAGCAGGTGGAGGTAATAGAAGTGAAAGCAGAAAAAGCAGTGAAAAAAGAAATCGGGGAGTTTAGAAAATTTATTAGTAGGGGAGCTGTTTTGGATATGGCTATTGGTGTTATTATTGGTAGTGCTTTTTCTAAAATAGTTAGTAGTTTAGTTGATGATATTTTTATGCCTTTACTAGGTGTTATATTAGGGGGACTTGATTTTAGTGGGTTATCTGTTAAAATAGGCGATGCTTCTATTATGTACGGATCTTTTATTCAAAGTATTGTAGACTTTTTAATTATTGCAATTTGTATTTTTGTGATGGTAAAAGTAGTTACAAAAATTAGAAATAAAGCTGATAAAAAATTTGGAATAGAACATAAAAAAGAAGATAAGAAAAAGGATGAACAAGTGGTGTTACTTGAAGAAATTAGAGATTTATTAAAAGTTAACGATAAAGTTAGAGGTAATAAATAATGGAATTATATGAATTTAGTGATAATAAAAAGAAATTATTAGTTTATGAATTAGAGGGTGTGAAGGAATCGATAAGAAAGTATAAAGAAGAACATTTAAGAAGGAGATTTTATGATTTAGAAACTGTTAATAAAGATTTAATTGATTGTTTGTTAAACGGTGGGATAATAGATGAGTGGCGTTTAAAATGTAAAAATAAAGATTTATGTGCTAATTTAATAACAGGTAGTAGTGAAACTGAATATCAAAAAGTAGTTAGAGATAGTTTATTAAGGAAGTATTATAATGGTGAATGTTTAGGTTTTAATATAACGCAAGTATACAAAACTAATGATGAATTAGATAAGTTTAGTCCGTATGCATTGTTACCACTTGATAATTATGAACAAATCTTTTGTAGAGATGAAGATCGAGAATGGTTTAGATATCCTAATTTATTAGTTATATCCAAAGATTTAGTTGGTTTACATTTTTTAGAGCAGGGTAATTATAAAGATATTGCTTTAGATGACATAATTAGTAAAGAAATACCATTTTATCTTTTTGATTTAACCTTAAAAAATAAATATGATTGTTCTAAGGATGTTTTAGATTTGCTTGTTATGAAAGATGTAAGAGAAAATATAGGATATTCTTCAAAAGTATTATCTTTATATCGTAGTAGGGTGTTAAAGTAATATAAATTGTGAAAAGAGGAATAATATGAAATGGAAAATTGGGAATGTGGAAATTGCTAATCAAGTTGTTTTAGCTCCTATGGCTGGTATTTGCAATAGTGCATATCGAAAAATAATTAAAGAAATGGGTTGTGGACTTATTTATGCAGAAATGGTTAGTGATAAGGCGATATGTTATGATAATAAAAAGACTATTGATATGCTTTATATGGAAGATGTGGAACGTCCCATTGTTCAGCAGATATTTGGAAGTGATGTTAATAGTTTTGTAGAGGCTGCGAAATATATAGAGAAAGAAATGCGGCCTGATATTATTGATATTAATATGGGTTGTCCTGTTCCTAAAGTTGCTTTAAGAGCTCAAGCAGGCAGTGCTTTACTTAAGAATCCTAATAAGGTAAAAGAGATAGTTAGTGCTGTTGTAGAGTCTGTTAAATGTCCTGTTACGGTTAAAATTCGTAGTGGTTGGGATGCTAATCATATAAATGCAGTGGAGATTGCTAAAATCTGTGAAGAAGCAGGAGCTAGTGCTATTTGTGTACATGCAAGAACTAGGAATCAGGGGTATAGTGGTAAAGCTGACTGGAATATAATTAGAGATGTCAAAAATAGTGTTAAAATACCAGTAATTGGGAATGGTGATGTCACTACGCCAGAGAAAGCAAAAGAAATGCTTGACCACACAGGTTGTGCTGCTGTTATGATAGGAAGAGGTGCTTTAGGTAACCCTTGGCTTATTAAAAATACTGTTCTTTACTTAGAAGGTAAAACTTATGCACTTCCTAGTACTATCGATAAAATAGATATGTGTATAAAGCATTTAAAGATGTTAGTAGAACTTAAAAGTGAAAAACAGGCTGTTTTAGAAATTAGAAGTCATGTGGGATGGTATTTAAAAGGTGTTAAGGAAAGTAATGAAATTAAAAATAAAATTTATAAAATGACTAAAATATATGATATACTACAAGTGTTAGAGAAGTTTAAGGAGGAATTTGATGAAGAAGAAAGTTAAATTTACATATAAAGAAACTACTGAAGATAGTAATAAAAATGAAAAAGAAAAATCAAGTTTAAAAAAATCTAGTACTGATATTAAAGCGATGTTTAGTCAGAGAATACTTGCTTTTTTGATAGATTTAGTATTACTTAGTATGATAACATCGCTTATTACAATGTTTATTCCTGTTAATAGTACTGCTACTAAGCTTTATGAAGAGCAAAATCAAGTTTTAGAAGGATATGTAGATGGGACTGTTTCTATGGAAGAGTATGTTAATCAAATGGTAGACTTAAGTTATGATATTTCTAAACAAACAGTTATAGTTTCTATTGTATCTATTGTTATTAGTTTACTTTACTATGTTGTTTATCCGTGTTATAATAATGGCCAGACTTTTGGTAAGAAATTAATGAAAATCAAAATTAAGAAAACTGATGATAAAGAATTAACTATGAATGATTTACTTATTAGAAGTATGATTAATAATAGTATTTTAGTTAATATTATTATTGTTGCTTTAGTTCTTTTCTTAGGTAAAGATTTATATTTAAGTACTAGCAGTTTACTTAGTGGAATTCAATATTTAGTACTTATTATTAGTTTGATGATGATAGCATTTACTAAAAATGCTCAAGGATTACATGATAAGGTTGTTAACACTGAAGTTGTAGTTGTTGATACAGTGAAGGAGGACGTTTTATGCACGAGCGGAAATTAACAGAACAAGAATTAGTTAGAAGAGAGAAAGCTCTTAATCTAAGAGAATTGGGTTATGATCCTTTTGGTGATCGTTATGATAGAGATTCATTTGCAAATGATATAAAAGAAAAATATAAAGATGTGGATCATGATACTTTTGATAATTTGTCTGATACAGTTAGAGTTGCTGGTAGAATTATGTTTATTAGGAAAATGGGGAAAGCTTCATTTTTCTCTATTAAAGATAAGACTGGTAATATACAAGTATATATATCTATTAATGATATAGGTGAAAAAATTTATACATTATTTAAAAGTGCTGATATTGGTGATATAGTTGGTGTCTATGGAAAAGTTATGAAAACTAGAACTGGTGAAGTAACTATTAAATGTTTAGAATATACACCATTAGTTAAAGCTTTAAGACCGTTACCTGAAAAGTTTCATGGACTTACTGATGTTGAAGAAAGATATAGAAGACGTTATGTTGATCTTATTATGAATGATGATTCTAAACGAGTTGCTTTTTTAAGATCTAAGATAATTCGCTCTATTCAAAACTTTTTAGATAATAGAGGGTTTGTAGAAGTTGAAACTCCTGTTTTATCAACGCTATTAACAGGTGCTTCAGCTCGTCCTTTTGTTACTCATCATAATAGTCAGGATCTTGATATGTACCTTAGAATTGCCTTGGAATTACCTTTAAAGAGACTTTTAGTAGGGGGGATGGAAAAGGTTTATGAAATAGGTCGTGTTTTCAGAAATGAAGGAATGGATCCAAAACATAATCCAGAATTCACACTTATGGAAGTTTATGAAGCATATTCTGATTTAGAAGGTATGATGGATTTAACTGAAAAGATGTTTGTTAATATTGCTGAGTCTGTTATTGGTAAGTTTGATTATCATTGGTATGATTATGAAATAAGTTTAAAAGGTCCATGGAAGAGAATTAGTATGGTAGATGCAATTAAAGAAATAACAGGTATTGATTTTAAAAAAGAAATGAGTGTTGATGAAGCTTTAGAATTAGCTAAAGAACATAAAATAGAAGTAGCAGAACATGAACATACTGTTGGTCATATTATTAATTTATTTTTTGAAAAGTATGTGGAAGAAACTTTGATCCAGCCTACATTTTTATATGGACATCCAGTAGAGATTTCTCCACTTACTAAGAAAAATAAAGATGATCCAAGATTTGTTGATCGCTTTGAATTATTTATTGGTGGAAAAGAGATGGCTAATGCTTATACAGAGCTTAATGATCCAGTTGATCAGTTAGAAAGATTTGAAGAACAATTAAAAGAAAAAGCTCTAGGTAATGTTGAGGCTAATGATATAGACATGGACTTTATTGAAGCTTTAGAGTATGGAATGCCTCCTGCTGGTGGTGTAGGTTATGGAATAGATAGACTTGTAATGTTCTTTACAGAGCAAGAAAGTATACGCGATGTAATATTATTTCCAACCATGAAACCGATTGAGAAGTAACTGGTGGTATTATGATTATTACAAAAGAAGAGTGGCGTAATTTAGAAAATATTTTTTCTAGATGAAGAAAGCCTTTGTTATGATATATGTAGAATTAAAAATAAGTTAAAAACATTAAGATAAGAGTTAAATATTCTTATCTTTTTTCATATTTTATTTTGAGGTGATTAAGATTAAACCTATCATTGGTATTGTAGGGAGATTATATAGTGGAGAGTCTAATATTATTTGTGTGGAGGAAGTTAGGCTTGCTGTTACTAAATTGGGAGGACTTCCATTATTAATTCTGCCACTTGATAAAGTTAATTTTGTTAGTAAAAATCCATGTGATGAACCTTTTTATAGTGAAGAAGAAATTAAAGATTTAGAGGCTGTTCTTAAAAAATGTGATGCTTTTATTCTTCCGGGTGGTGATACTTGGTATCAATTAGATGAAGTAGTTATAAATTATGCTATTAAGTATGATAAGCCATTGCTTGCTATATGTTTAGGAATGCAAGCTTTAAGTAAAGTATTAAGTAATGAGAAAAGAATAGCATATGATAATACAATTAAAAATAATACTTTTATTAATCATTGTTGTTTTGCTAAAGATTATGTTCATGAGGTTGTTATTAAAAAAAATAGTAGGCTTTTTTCTATTATAGGAAATGATAAAATTCAAGTTAATTCTAGACATAGTTATCATATTCCTTTAACAATAGACGATATTTATATTAGTGCTAGGAGTGAAGATGGTTTGATAGAGGGGGTAGAGGTTAAAGATAAAAAATTTATAATTGGTGTACAGTGGCATCCGGAATCACTTTTTCTTAGTGATGAAAATGCAAAAAAGATATTTGATGCTTTTTTCTTTCATATTATAAAAAATTCACAAAACTTTCATAAAAAAATATCTTAAAAGCTTGTAAACTAAGGTATTTACTCGTATAATTATAGATGGGAGGAGAGAAATATGAAAAAATACAATGTACTTAAAGTTGTTATTATAACATTACTTTTATTTGCTTTGTTAACATGGATTATACCTTGTGCAACTTATCAAACTGAGTATACAGAATTAGGTAGATATCAAGTTGGTTTGTTTGATATTTTATCATATCAGTCAACTGTTTTTGGATATTTTGGTTATGTTGCTTTATTTGTATTAGTTGTCGGTGGCTTTTATGGTGTTTTATACAAAACAGGAGCATATAGAAGTATACTAGATAGTCTATGTAAAAAATTTAAAGGAAAAGAAGCTATTTGCTTAATTATTATTATGGCTTTATTTGCCTTTTTAACTTCATTTGCAGGATTACAATTAGCATTGCTAATGTTATTCCCATTTGTTATTTCTTTAGTTCTTATGATGGGGTATAACAAATTTGCAGCGACTGCTGTTACTGCTGGTAGTGTGGCTGTTGGTTTAATGGGGACTACTTTTTCTTATAATACAACACAAGTATTACAACAATATTTATCAGTTGAGCTTACAGATTTAATATGGGCTAAAATTATTCTTTTAGTTGTTGGTGTAGCATTGCTTGCTTTTTGTGTTTTAAAATTAGGCAAGAAAGAAAGTACTAAAAAATGTGATGATAAGGATGATTTTATTCCAGAAGAAATTAAAGGTAAGGATAAAAAACGAAAAGTATGGCCATTAGTTCTAATTCTTGATTTAATATTATTAGTTACTATTTTGGCTTTTATTCCTTGGAATGGTGCTTTTGGTATTGAGTTGTTTGATAATGTGAAAACTGCTGTTACAGAATTTGAGTTATTTGGTTTCCCTATTTTTGGTAAGATTTTAGGTGCAGTTTCAGCTTTTGGATATTGGACTTTAGTTGAATTAATAACTTTAATGTTAATCGCTATCATTATTATTAAATTTATTTATAAAATTAAATGGGATGATGTATTTGAAGGTTTTGGTAAGGGAGTTAAAAAAGCTTTAGTACCTGCTTTAATTGTAATACTAATTTATACTTGTTTAGTACTTACAACATATGATCCTTATCAATTAGTTATTTATAAAGTTATTTTAGGATTAACTAAAGGCTTTAATATATTTACTACTGGTTTGGTAGTGATTATTTCAAGTATTTTCAATGGTGATCCACTTTATGCATTTTATAGTGTTTTACCATATTTTGTAAGTGTTGTTACTGATACTTCTAATTATCAACTAATTGCTGTAATATTCCAAGCTTTATATGGTATTGTTACATTGGTAGCACCTACTAGTATTCCACTTATGTTAACTCTTGCTTATACAAAAACTTCTTATAAAGATTGGTTTAAATATATTTGGAAATTATTGGTAGCTTTACTTGTAATGGCATTTATTGTATTTACGATATTATTATTAATAGTTTAATGTTTATGATCCCTTATTAGGGGTCTTTTGGTACTATAAAAGTGTAATATTAATTACAGAAATGTGATTGAATATTACACTTCTTTTTATTATGATTG
>CALVTA010000041.1 GCA_944359735.1 uncultured Bacilli bacterium
TTACTATAGTTAAATGCTGCATAACTTACTCCTACTATTGCTATTATTAATAGTATCATTAGTCCTATTATCACTATATTTCTTCTTGTCTTTTCCATAGTATAGACACTCCCTTTTGTTATTCTAACTATCTATCAATATATTATCATACAAAATTAACTTTTTCAATTTTTATTCTAACAATCTATATTAAAAAACAGTTCAAATCAATATCAAAATTTGAACTGTTTTTGATTATTATCTTAAACTATAAACTAAAAATAGATTATACTACTTTTTGCTTTCTAATATAGTTTCTTTCAATACACTCCCTGCTGTTACTAAATTTTGTAAATCACTTGGAACAATTATCTTAGTAGCTTGCCCATTAGCAACCTTAACCATCGCATCATAACTTTTTAATTTTAAAACTGCATTATCTGCTTTTGCTTCTTTTAAAAGCCTAATACCTTCAGCTTCAGCATTTTTTATTTTAATAATAGCCTCTGCTTCACCCTCTGCTTTCTTAATAGCCGCTTCTTTTGAAGCGTCTGCTCTCAATATCATACTTTCCTTTTCCCCTTCAGCAATCAAAACAGCAGCCTTTTTCTCACCTTCAGCTTGTAAAATTTTCTCTCGTCTTTCACGTTCTGCACGCATTTGCTTTTCCATCGCATCCTGAATATCTCTTGGTGGAACAATATTTTTAACTTCTACTCTGTTTACCTTAATACCCCAAGGATCAGTCGCTTCATCTAAAATTGAGCGCATCTTTGAATTAATAATATCTCTTGATGTTAAAGTACCGTCCAACTCTAATTCTCCTATAATATTGCGAAGTGTAGTAGCAGTTAAATTTTCAATAGCATTAATCGGATTCTCTACTCCATATGTATAAAGTTTAGGATCAGTTATTTGAAAATAAACAACTGTATCTATTTGCATCGTAACATTATCTTTAGTAATAACAGGTTGAGGTGCAAAATCTTTAACAATTTCCTTTAAAGAAACAGTATTCGCAACCCTATCAATAAAAGGAATTACATAATGAGGCCCTGTCCCCAAAGTCTTATAATAAGTACCAAGACGTTCAATAACTTTAGCTTGTGACTGAGGAATAACTTTTATTCCTAAAATTAAAACAACAATAATTACAATCAATATAATCCAAAACATTAATTATCACTCTCCTTAATTTCTTCAACTTTAAGCTTTACACCATCAATAGATAGTATTTTTACTTTACAATTCTCTTTTATTTCTTTATCACTATATGCACTCCATTTCTTACCTAGAACTTTAACTTCTCCAATACCATCTTTTTCAATCACTTCTGTAACCACACCAACTTTACCAATAACTCTATCTAAGTTAGTAGGTACCACATCTCTTTTTTTTATTTTTTTAACAAATGGTTTTGTTAAAAGTAATAAAAGAATAGAACTAATAGCAAAAACGGCTAAATGTATCATTATATTATCACTTACTAAAGATACAAAAGTTGTAATTATCGCACCAATTGCAAACCAAATAGATACTAAGTTTACAGTAGCAAGTTCAAATAATGATAAAACAACAAATAATACTAACCAAAAAAGTGTCATAATACTTCCTCCTTGATAAAAATATACTATAAATTAATAAAAATTACTACACAAATAATTAATTTACTTACTTTATTATCCTAAAACATTTCTTTTATCAAATATATATAGTCTATAGATTATTATAATAATTATAAAAATGCAAAGAAAAAGAATAGACTAATCTAATCTATTCTTAACATAATCACAAATTGTTTTAATAATTTTCTCATTACCTATCTCACAGTTAAGACACAAATCATAGTTCTTCATATCACCCCATTTTTGATTAGAGATAATTTCATAATAAACTCTTCTTGATTTATCAGATTTTAATACATTCTTTTTAGCATCCTTATAACTATCTTTATATATATCTTTTACTTTATTAATTCTATAATCAAGTGGAGCATATAAGAATATCTTAACAACATTCTTATTATCTCTTAAGATAAAGTCAGAAGCTCTTCCTACTATAACTGCATCGCCTTCTTCACTTATTTTCTTAATTATTTCAGCTTGTTTAATTATAGAATCTTTCTCAACATCTAAAGATAAATAATATCTATATAAGTCTTCACTATTATTAGTCAAAGAATGTTTAAGAGCATATTCCTTCATTTCTTCTTTATCATAGAAACTTAGTCCTAATCTCTCTGCAACTTTTCTACCTATCTCTTTACCATTAGTACCATGTTCACGAGATATTGTAATAATTAATTTCTTAGCAGATTCTATTAATTTAGAGTCATTTAAAATAGATATCTTTTCTTTATAAGTCTTCTTTAAAATAAAGAAGGAAATAAACGCTGTTAATACTTCTGCGATAGGGAAAGCCCACCAAACTATATTAATTACATTATCTGATAAAGTAAAGATATAGACAATTGGAAAGACAAAGATAACAAGTCTAAATAACGATATTATTAAAGGTCTTAGGGCATATCCTAAAGCTTGTAATACTCCTTGAATAGCGACAGAAAATCCCATAAAGATATAACCAATACTTGCTATTCTTAAAGAAATAGTACAAGTAGTTATAATTTCTTCTGTAACATCTCCTGTTAGTCCAAATAGATTTGCTAAAGGATGAGCGAATAGTTCAAATATAATTGTAATAATAAGCGTTACAATAAATGTATCAATGATTCCATATTTAATACATTCATCTACTCTTTTCCTATCCTTCATACCATAGTTAAATGATAAAATAGATATAATGGTATTAGAAAGTCCAAAAGCTGCAAATAAAGCGATTTGTTGAATCTTATAATAAATACCAAATGAACCTACTAAAACAGTTGGATCTGCTTTAGAAATACCTAAAATAGCATTAACTCCTGCCATCATAACAGCTAGTAAGGCTTGCATAATAGCAGCAGATACTCCAATACTATAAATTCCTTTAATTAAACTCATATCTAATTTAATGTATTTGATACTTCCATCTATTTCTTTATTCTTAGTATAATGGAAAATTATAGCAAGACCTAAAGATACAAATTGTCCAATAACAGTTGCCCAAGCAGCTCCTGCTACTCCCATATCTAAAGGAAAGATAAAGACATAATCTAAAACTATATTAGTTAAAGCTCCTGATATTTGCGCAATAGTAGATAACATTGTCTTACCAGTTGATTGTAAAAATCTTTCATATACGGAATACCCTATTGCCCCTAATGAGAAACAACTACATATTTTTAAGTATGTTGTTCCCATTTCTATTACTTCACTATTACCTCCTGCAAATAAAGAAATAAACCAGCGAGAACCAAAAGCACCAAATAATAGGAAAACTAGATAGATAACAACTGCCAGAATAATACCATTACCTGCTACTTTATTAGCTTTCTCTTTTTCATTTTCACCTAAACTACGAGATAACATTGCATTAAGACCAACACCAGTTCCAACTCCTACGGCAATTATTAATATTTGAATTGGAAAAGCTAGTGTTAATGCTTGATTAGCAAGGGCTCCTTTCGCACCCATATTAGTAACAAAGACACTATCAACGACATTATATAATGCTTGTAGTATCATTGAAACTATCATTGGCAATCCCATTTTCCAAAATAACTTTTTCATAGGGATATCTGCCATTTTGTTTGTTTTCACATCACTCATAAAATCCCTCTTTCTATTATTTTTGTTAAACGAAAAGAAAAAAACGCAAATCCAAGAATGTTTGGACTTACGTTTATAACCGCTCAACAGTATTTATTTTAGCACTTTTTAATTTTTTTCGTAAGAATTTTTTTATTTTTTACTATATTCCACTAAATCACTTAAACTATATTTTCTCATTTTCACTTATCCTATAAAAACATAAGAACAATATGTTTTTGCTTTTCCGTTAAAATTAGCAATTAGGTTATTTTCATTCAAAAAAGCTATCACGTTTTGTCAGCCACACTAATGAAAGTGGTAGTCTTTTTTATGAAGTCGTAAGACAAATAAAAAGACAATAACTTTACTTACGTTAGTTTGTAATGTTATTGCTTAAATAGAGGTTCAAAAGGGATATTCCCTTTGCACACATCGTTATTGGCTTACCAATATCGTAGTGTGTTACTTATTTGGAATGCAAATAAGTCATTCTAATTATATTTATAACCATGTCCTACAATATTGACCTTTACATTTCTTTTTTGTAATGTCCTTGAATAGATTCTTGTGTGATCTTGTATTTCAGCAGAGCTTAATTGTTCATAATGACTCGAATCTATAAATTCTGAATTTGTATATCTACAAACATCAACCATATAAGGATCTAATTGTTTTAATACTTCTAACGTTCTTTTTACATCTGCAAGCGTTTCAGTTGGAAAACCCGATATAATATTTAAATATAAACTTTTATAATTTATTTTCCTAATATTGTGGACAAAATTTATGATTTCTTCGCTAGTAAAACCTTTTCTAATCAATTCTAATAATCTATCACTACCAGATTCTAAAGAACCACATAATTCTACTACTTTATCGCTATGTGCTATAACACTTTGGAAATCATTTTTGATTGCATCTTTAAACGAAAATCCCACTAATATTACTCTCTTAATATTTTCTTTTTTCTCTAAATAAGAAATGACTTCTGGTAACATATATTCGTGATAAATATCTAAACCATATTGACAAACGTTAGTTCCTTTTAAAAAGATTTGTAAATATTTTTGCTCATTCAAACTATCTATTGCTTCTTTTATTTCGCTCAACTCAACGCTTTTTAAAGGATATTTTTGAAAAGTAACTTTACAAAAAGAGCAATTATTTAAACATCCATTTGAAATATAAATTTCTGCTAAACCTTCAGAAGCTCCAGTAGCTACCATGCCAAAATCATTTATATCTACATTACCAAATACATCTTCAGAAATTAATTTCAATAATAAATTGGGCTGATTTTGAGGAATAATAAAATCAATATTATCCTTAAGCCATTTTTCAGTCTCTGATAAAAATTCATTATCTTCAAAAGTTCTAGTAATACAACCCGTTAAATATGTTTTTACACTTTCTTTTTTATCTTTTAAAATAGAAGCAATGTAATTTAAAGTATATCGAAGATTATATTGTGTACAACAACAAGTTTCAGCAATAACAATAACATCTGCATCTGAAACATTTGTAATGATTTCAAAAGACTCAGATAGTTTGCTATAAATAAAATCATGCTGGTAATTCAAGCCACAAGCATTCTCTGATCCTATAAAAATCTTCATCTTATATCCCCCCTTAGAAATTTCTAATATACTATCACAAATTTAAAAAAAATACAATCATTTCTACAAACTTATTTCCAAATTTTAGGTAGAATTTTTCGTCTAAAATTTAACCTTTATCAAAATAATCAAACTTTGTTACAAGTATTACAAAATCCATGTAATCTAAGAGTTGTACCAATGGGAAAATTAATAGATAATTTTACTAAATGGTAATACAACCTATAAAGCTAATTACAACTGTAACTTATCTAACAAACTATCTAATATTTCTTTGCTTTCTATTTTAGTAATAGCAAAACACTTCTTACCTAAATCTTTAAAACTTGCTCCAGAATGATATAAATATTTCTTATCTAAAATAATGAATCTATCATGAAAAGAGTTATTAACTACTGAGGTTACATTATTATATTGTTCTTTATATTTCTCATAATCTATATTGTTATACTTATTAGTCACAAGAGTAACTTTTCTATTAGTTTTGGATAGTATATCTAGTATATTTTTATCAATATAATTATCTATTATAACGATACTACTTTCAGCTTTTTCAAATATCTTTACCATTAAAGAATAAGCATCATAAATCTGTCCTTCAAAAAAAATATGATTAGTTTTATCTTTAAAACTATCAAAGGTATTCTCTAATAAAGAAAGCCTATTTTCATGATTAATTAATAATTTACTATACTTTATTAAATCATTTGATATATATTTTCTCATTGCTATAAAAGCATTAATAATTCTAATATTCATCTTTATTGCAATATCGCTTTTTAAAAGACCTGATAGCATTATAATCCCATGTTCCGTTAAAACATAAGGTAAATATCTTACTCCACCACGTGTTACTTCATTAGTTTTATCATTTGAGGTCACAATTTGTGACCTCAAACTTTCCCACTCTAAAGCCGTTAATTGAAAATAAAATTCTTCAGGGAATCTCTCGATATTTCTTCTAATTGCCTAGTTAACTACTTTTGTCTCTGAATTATATATTTGAGCAACATCACTAACAAGCATCACTTGTTTTCCTCTTATCTCATAAATCATATTCTTAATTTCAACATCTTTTATTTCTATTAAATCGTTTATACCCATAACCTCCTTCAATTACATGTTTCTCTTCTAAGGTTTCAAGTTGAAACCTTGAACATTAATAGATTTCTATTAATGTTAATTATTCTAACTTATCTAACAAGTTATCTAATATTTCTTTACTTTCTATTTTAGTAATAGCAAAACATTTCTCACCCAAATCTTTAAAACTCGCTCCAGAATGATATAAATATTTCTTATCTAAAATAATGAATCTATCATGAAAAGAGTTATTAACTACTGAGGTTACATTATTATATTGTTCTTTATATTTCTCATAATCTATATTGTTATACTTATTAGTCACAAGAGTAACTTTTCTATTAGTTTTGGATAGTATATCTAGTATATTTTTATCAATATAATTATCTATTATAACGATACTACTTTCAGCTTTTTCAAATATCTTTATCATTAAAGAATAAGCATCATAAATCTGTCCTTCAAAAAAGATATGATTATTTTTATCTTTAAAACTAGAAAATGCATCTTCTAATAAATCTATTCTTTTAGAATCTTTTAATACCATGTCATTTATATACTTTTGCTCAATTAGATTAGTTGATATGTATTTTCTCATTGCCACAAAAGCATTCATTATTCTTATACTCACTTCTTCTGCAACAGGTGTTCTAAGTACAGTAGCAAGCATTGCAACTCCTTGCTCTGTAAATACATATGGATTATATCTTCTTCCACCTTTTATGTTTGAGGTTTCAAATTGAAACCTCAAATATAGTTTGCTTTCTTCATCAGTTAACTGAAACATAAATCTTTCTGGAAATCTATTAATATGTCGTTTAACAGCTAAATTAATTGTTTTAGTTCCATTAGCACACTCATAAAGTTTAGTCAAATCACTATCTAAGATTACTTGCTTACCCCTAATCTCATATATCATATTTTCTATTTTAATGTCTTCTTTATTAATTAAATCGTTTATAACTATAGCCTCCTTCCATATCTTATTATTACCTATATTACATTCTTTTACAGTCCCAAATTGGGACCACAAACTTCTAAAAAATGAAATAAATATCGCTATTAATATAATATACCGTTACTGATTATTTTTTTTCGCAATATTAAGAAGAATTCCAATACTTAATAAACTTATTAATAAGGAACTTCCTCCATAAGATAAGAAAGGTAAAGTGACCCCAGTCACAGGTATCAAACCTATTACCACACTGAGGTTCATTAAAGCTTGAAAAATCATTTGAAAGATAAGTCCGAAAGCTAGGTACTTAGCAAATAAATCATTTGTCTTCAATGCTATCTTTACACCAAAGTATAGAAGTAAGAAGAAAAGTACTGCAATAAATATCGCCCCTACTACTCCAAACTCTTCACAAATTATCGAAAAGATAAAATCTGTTTGTGGTTCTGGTAAATAGAAGTGTTTTTGTCTTGAATTTAGAAAACCTGTACCTAAAACACCTCCTGGTCCTATCGCATAAAGAGACTGAATTATTTGAAAACCTGTACCTAAAGGATCAGACCAAGGATCTAAGAAAGAAGTTATTCTATCCATTCGATAAGGGGCAATGGCAATTAGAATTACTACGCCAATTACACCTATCACACCTAAAATATAAAAGAACTTCATATTAACTCCAGCGATAAAAAGTAAGGCAATAATTGAGACCATTAAAACTAAACCTGTACCTAAATCAGGTTGTAACATGATAAGTCCAAAAGCAAGACAAGCGATTCCTAGTATCGGAATAACTCCTTTTTTATAACTCTTTAAAAATTTATTACTATTAACTAAGTATTTACTAGTAAATATTATTAAAGCTAGTTTTATAAATTCACTAGGTTGCACCCCAAATGGTCCTATTCCAAACCAACTACGACTACCATTTCTAATACTACCTATTCCTGGTATTAAAACTAAAATTAATAATAAAAAGCAAATACCTAAGATGATATTTGCCTTCTTAAAATAGATATTATAATCTATTTTACTAACTATATACATTATTATAAATCCTATTACTGTAAATAATGCTTGTTGTTTCACATAGTGAAAACTATCGTGAAACTTGTATTCAGCCCAAATACTTGATGCTGAATATATCATTATAAGTCCAAATGTTACTAAGAGTATTACTGTGATTAATAAAGGCAATCTTAAACCCATCTTCTTCATCTAATCACTCTTTTCTATAACCATACTCCAAAAATAATGCCACCCATAGCAAGCAATAGCCCAAAGACTACAAATAACTTAACAATATCAGTCTCTTGCCAACCAAGTTTTTCAAAATGATGATGTAAAGGTGTCATTAAGAATAATTTTTTATGAAAGAACCTTAACCAAAATACTTGTAAAATAACAGATAAGGTTTCTATTACAAATACCCCTGCTACAACAAGTAAAGTAAGTTCTCTATGAGTAAGAATAGCAACTGCACCCATTACACCTCCAAGGGCAAGGGAACCAGTATCACCCATAAACACTTTGGCAGGATGAGTATTAAAAACTAAAAATCCTATTAAAGAACCCACTAATACCAAACAGAATATCCCAATATCCTCAAAACCTACAACAAAAGAAATAAGAGCAAAAGCAATGAAAGCTACCGCCGATAAACTACCAGCAAGGCCGTCTAAACCATCAGTTAAGTTAACCGCATTAGAAGCACCAATTAAGATAAAAAGTATAAATAATCCATATAACCAAGTAAGTTCTATATCAATACCAAGAGTACCAACAACAAAAGAAGTCTGTCCACCATTTTTCATATAAATATAGAAAAATATAGTTGAAATTATAACCTGCCCCAATAGTTTTTGATAAGTAGAAAGCCCTTCATTATTATGTTTTTTCAAAGATAAAAAATCATCTAAAAAACCTATAATGGCAAATCCCAAAAAAACTAATAAAACAATTGCTAAATTATCAGAATAAGATATTTTATCAGTAATCAATAAACCTAATGTAATAACAACTGTAGGAATAATAAAGATTAAGCCCCCCATTGTAGGTGTACCCTCTTTTTGTCTATGAGAATATCCTACATAACTACTTATTCTTTGCCCTACCTTCAATTTTTTCAAAAGAGGTAAAAGAAATAATCCCAATACAACACTAAATAAAAATCCAATCATAATTGCAAATACTGCTTTTGTAAGTAATAACATGACTTATCGCCTCTCGTTTCTTTAAGTATTATAGCATAAGTAATTTTGTTATTCTATATGTATTTTATTATTTGACTTTCTCTTGTCATTTAATTTTATGATTAATAATTGATTTTAGACTAATTATATTCTTTTAACCAAATCATAAAGTTGCTCACTTGATTTATAAAAACCAGCCATCTCTATCAATTTAGTTGGATCATCCCCACTTCTAAAGTTATTTGTTACCCATGGTTCAACATATCGCCTACCATATACACCATCGCTAGTAATAACAGCACATTCTTCCGGTGAAGAAATTATCATATCACAAATCTCCTGTCCTGTTTTGGCGTGATATTCTACAAATTTTCTAGTCTCTGACTCATATTTATAAGCACTTCCTAACCCCGCATTAGTTAGACCATAAACAATATATGGACTACCATAACATGTGGAATCTGAAAATGTTTTTTCAATAATTAAATTTGTTAACTGATTTCTTCCAATATTAGGATGAAAAACTAAATTATCTACTTTAAAACCATAATCTATCTTGTACACTCTATCCCACAATGATTGAAGATTCAAAGACGTTAAAACAATACCTCTATAATAATCATCAACTCTAACCCTATTACCAGCAAAGTAAACCATATAATCATATAAATAAGCGCCTTCATCAATTTGATAAGATTTTAAATAAAATGTTGATTCCTTTAAATCAATAGTTGAACTATATTCACATCTAGCCAAATTAACTAAATCTATCAAATTACCCTCAATACTATTTTTAGCAGTCCTTTTTTCCAAAAGATTAACAACCTGTTCATATCTTGTTTTTTCTTTACTTATTAATTCTAATGTTCTATCACCGACATATTTACTCATAGTACTTTTCCCCCTCTTAAAAGTGACTATATTATACAGCAAATACATCATTTTAGCAAGATTTAATCACCCAACATTAATTTAACAGTACTACCATCCTCTAATCTTGTTCCTGCTTCTGGTGACTGACTTATTATTTTTTCACCACTACCAGAATATTCCAAAGCAAAATGTTCAAGTAATTTCTTTGCTTCCTTCGGACTCTTACCTACAACATCAACAACTTCATAATAAACCTTATCAGTCCACTCCCAATCCTTCTCAATGCCTCCTTCCTGTTTTTCTATATCTAAAGCATCTATTATATCCAAAAGAATTCTCCTTGCAATTGGTGTAGTTGTATAGCTTGATAACAATGCTGTATCTTTAGGATTATCTATTGCAATATATAAAACTGCCTCTGGATCATTTGATGGAACAATACCAACAAATGACATTATATAGTTATTAGCCAGATAACTACCATTAACTGCTTTTTGAGCAGTACCAGTTTTACCACCAATTCTATATCCATCAATATATGCTGCCTTACCACCTCCAAGTGCAACTACACTCTCTAAAGCATACCTCATAATTTCACTTGTTTTTTCACTAATTGTTTTTCTAACTATACTCTTACTATTATGATCCATAACATTACCTGTTTCTGGCTCTAAAATATTCTTTAAAACATAAGGTTTTAACAAATCTCCACCATTAATAACTGCTGATATTGCTGTTATTTGTTGTAACGTTGTCTATTAAATGAAACTTTCTACCTAAATTATCAGAAAATGTATTAACACTTTCTCCTGTTTTTATATAAATATCTAGTTTTATCTTTTTATTTTCTTCTTTATAAACATAAATTCTGTCAATTAATTCATTAAATATATCACTGAAACACTTATCATCAGTTAAACAATTATCTAACATCTTTTTTAGTTCCTTAATTTT
>CALVTA010000042.1 GCA_944359735.1 uncultured Bacilli bacterium
TCATTCATATTTAATAACCAGTTACCAAATCTTTTCTCTCCAACAAAAGATGGATACCAATTAACACCATTATTATTTTTAACAACTTGGTCTTTTATCTTAGTTACTTCTAAATAATATGAAGGCTTAGCATAATATAACAAAGGTGTATCACATCTCCAACAATGAGGATAATTATGATTCATCTTAATTTTCTTAAATAATTTACCATTTTCTTTTAAGTATTTAATAACTTCTATATCAGCATCAAAAACAAACATACCTTTCCATAATCCTTCAGTATATTTACCATCTTCCCCTACAGGATTTAAAACAGGTAAATTATATTTTCTACCTACATTATAATCATCTTGTCCAAATGCAGGAGCAATATGAACAATACCAGTACCATCTTCCATAGTTACATAGTCATCTACTGTAACAAAAAAAGCTTTTTTATCTACTTTTAAACTAGGTATTAACTGTTCATATTCCATATACTCTAAATTCTTACCACTATATTCTTCTAAAACAGTATAATCTTCTCCTAACACTTTAGAAGCTAGCTTTTTACCTACAATAAATTTATTACCTTTAGACTCTACTAATACATAGTCTTCTCTTGGATTAACACAAAGAGCTACATTACTAATTAAAGTCCAAGGAGTAGTAGTCCAAACTAAGAAATAAACATCTTCATCTTTTTTCTTCATAGGTACTATTACAGTATTAGCAGTAACTTCTTTATACCCTTGAGCAACCTCATGAGAAGCAAGTCCTGTCCCACATCTAGTACAATATGGTAATATCTTATGGCCTTCATAAAATAATCCTTCATCAAAGAACTTCTTTAAGCACCACCATTCTGTTTCTATATAATTATTATCATAAGTAACATAAGGGTGCTCTAAATCTATAAACTGTCCCATCTCTTTAGTCATATCAGAAAATGCTTTTTCATTTTCCCAAACACTTTCACGACATTTTTGATTAAACTCTTTTATACCATACTCTTCAATATCTTTCTTATTTTTAAAACCCAATTCCTTCTCTACTTGCAACTCTACAGGAAGTCCATGAGTATCCCAACCTACCTTACGTAAAACTCTATATCCCTGCATAGTCTTATATTTACAAAAAGTATCTTTTAAAAATTTAGCCATCATATGATGAAGACCTGGTTTTCCATTAGCAGTGGCAGGACCATCATAAAAAACAAAATTTTCCTTGCCTTCTCTATTATCAATAGTTTTTTTCAAAACATTCATTTTTTCCCAATCTTTTAAAATATCCATCTCTATTTCATGTGTCTTACCTTTTTTTAATTCTTTAAATGCCATAATTTTCTCCTTTCTTAAATAAAAAAATCTATGTTCTAAGGGAGTATAAAAAGAATATACTCGGTACCACCTTAGTTCATAGATCCTATCTATCTCAAATTTATAACGGTATTACCCGACTTTATCTTATCCATAAAGCACACTTGAAAGTGATCTAAAATAAGTTCCTTTATTAATTCTCACCAACCATTAACTCTCTATAAAATTTCCTTATTTCCGTCTTTCGCACTTGTTTTAAATAAACTAAACAAAATATACCATAATTTTAATAGTTTATGCAACTATTTTTATAAATGTTTTACCAATTTCTTTTCTTTTTTATAAATAAAAGTAACAGAAGAATCCATTGTCATCATACTAGTATAATATATCCCATCTTTATTCAATTTTAATTTTAATTCATCTTTACTTAATAATATACCACTTGTACTATTATAACTAGTTATAGTAACACATGTAGGATATGACTTTTTAGGAACAATCCTAATACCATAAGAATTAATTTTAGTATTTCCTCTTATAGAACTTTCTGTTATTCCTTTATTATAATATGAATAACAATTATTTATAGCAGTCTTATTTTCTTTAGCATATCTCTTTAATTCTTGATATTTCTTTATAATAACTTCTTCTTTTAAACTATCAGGATATTTCTCTAACAACAAATAAAATTGTTCTAAAAGCCTATTTAATTCTTTTTCTTGATAATCTTTCCAATCATATCTTATCTTAGGTATTCTCTCATTCCACTCAATAATTTGATTTTCCTTACTTGCAAAATTAGTTATTCTAGCAATCTTAGTTTTCCTCCTTTAATTGGGGCTTATTATATATTAAAGGAAAGAAAAAAGCAAGAAATTTAATTCTTACTTAGATATCCCTGTACTAAAATTTAAAGGATTGCCAAAAGTATCATCACCACTATTAACTGCTTCCAAAGCCTGTTTCATACTATTAATTTGTGCTTTTTTTATAGAAATATCTCTCTCTTGTTTATCTCTTAAAGCTGCCATCATATCTTCTTTTCTCTGTTTAAGATACTTTTTATCAGAAGCTTTTTGTATTCTCTCTGCCTTTTTAACATCTCTTTCATGTTTTATAGCATTATATTTATCTTTAAATTCATCTAATTTAGTATTGAACATTGTAGTAACCTTACTTTTAGCACTAGAAACTTTACTATTAACCATAAAACTTGCATATGTCATATTTACTTTAGTATCAAATATTTTATCATCAATCTGGCTAACAACATTATTATATTTTTCTTTAAAATAAAATATAACTCTATTAGTAGCTTTTCCCATATAACTTTTTTGTCTACTAGCTTTCTGTATTTCTTCTTTTATATTAGAAAAAGGAATATCTTCATTTGCAAATTCTATTTTTACTCCCTCATCAAAATTTATAGCCCCAGTTAAGTTCTGCAAATTAACCGCAGTTTCCTGATTCTTTTTCTCTAAAGCTCTATCATATTTATTAGTAATATGTTTTAACTTTAAATCTTCTATAGCATTTTTAACAACCAAATCCACAGTAGTACTAACTCTTACCTTTTCAATAGCAGATTTTTTTACATTAAATACAAAAGAAGATGTTCTATTAACTACACTAGTACCCATATTTTTAATGTCTAAAGCAACATTCTGAGCCTTTTCTTTTTTTTCGTCCACAAAAGTATAAAAATCTTCTTTTCGCTTATCTCTAATAGCAGCTTTAGCTTGTCTTCTTTCTTCTTTTTCTTGCAGTTTAATAGATCTTTTTACTTCCTTTGCCCGTTTTCTTTCAAGTCTTTCCATCAGTGCATCATATTTAGCAATAGTCATATTTATTTTAAAACGTCTAAAAGGAGCAAGAAATTTATTAGAAACAGAAGTAATTCTAGCCTTTCTATAATTTGCTTTAGCATTCTTCAAATTCTGCAAACTAGCAACTAATTTCTCTTCATCTTGTTTTAATTGTCTCTCTAATTCTTCTAAAGTCATAATTAATCACTCACCTTAAGAAAACATTGCATTCACTATATCTCTTAACTTAACTCTTTCTTCATCAGTTTCCAAATCAACTAAAATATCTTTACCTTCACTATCCTTAACAATACGTGAAGCTAAAATATCACTAGTCTCATCACCTTTATCAATTGCATAAATAGCATAATTGTTATTATCAACAGTAACAGTTTTTAATAACTCAGCTTCCTTATTTTCTCCATCCACTTCAATTTTGAACTTCATATCATCCATTACTAATCAACTCCTTCTATCTTATACAAATATAATAACACAAAAAAATAAAAAAAGACAGAAAAATCTATCTTTTATCAGTAGAACCAAAGCCACCAACTCTTATCCTATCAGAATTATCATCATCAACAGTTAAATACTTCTGAAATATTGCCTGTCCCACAGTCTCTCCTTTTTTTATTAAAACCTCTTCATTTTTCAAATTAATACACTGTACAAAAATATGTCCATCATTATCACTATTACCATAATAATCTGAATCAATTACCCCAATACTATGTGGAAAACTAATTCCTTGTTTTTTTAAGCTAGAACTTCTTGGTACTATTAACAAAACTTCATCACTTTGCATATAAACCTTTAAACCAGTTGGAATTAAAATAGGCTTCATTACTTTATTAAAACTAGGAAGAACTATATCTTCTGCTGCTTCAATATCATATGCTGCTGAATATTTAGTCTTTCTAACAGGCAAATTAATTCCCTTATCTTCATATCCTCTTACTACTTCAAAACCTCTTACTTTCATAACTACCTCTAAACTATTTATCTAAATATTTAATTACATTTAAAGCTGCTATTGTTCCATCAGAAACTGCTGTAGTTAATTGTCTAAAATCCTTAGTTCGACAATCACCAGCAACATAAATACCATCTATATTAGTAAAAGTATCCTTAGATAATATATAATTATTAGCATCTAAAGAAACCAACTTAGAAACAAATCCAGTTTGAGGTAATAAACCTATTGCTAAAAATACACCATCTACTTTAAGATTAATCAATTTATTATTAGTATTAAAGGCTATTCCCTCAAGTTCATCTTCACCAATATAAGACATAACCTTACTATTATAATAAACTTCTACATTATTTTTTAAAGACAACCTTGTTTTTAAACTTTCTTCACATGTTAAATGATCCATATTTTGAATAACATATACTTTTTCACAAATATCAGCTAAACTTAAAGCTTCTTGAACTGCACTATTACCTCCACCAACAACAGCAACTACCTTATCTTTATAAAAAGCTCCATCACAACTAACACAAAAAGAAATACCATTACCAATAAAATCTTCTTCTTTATCCAAATTTAATAATCTATAAGTAGAACCTAATGCTAAAATAATTGTCTTTGTCTTATAAGAATTACAATCCGTAACTACAGTTTTAATATGATCACCAGTTATCTCTAAAGCTTCCTCTAAAACAACTTTCCCTCCTAAATTAACAACTTGTTCATATAAATTATTCATAAGTTCCATTCCACTAATAGAAATAAAACCAGGATAATTAGAAACATTAGAGGAGGAAATAATTTGTCCTCCTATATTTTCTTTTTCTAATATCAAAACTTTCTTTTCTGCTCTAAGCAAATAAATTGCTGCAGTTAACCCAGCAGGACCACTACCTATAATAACAGAATCATACATTTTGATAAATTTCCTTTAGAAATTTTTTAATATTAGAAACATTAGCAATCTTTTTAACTTTATCTTTATCAAAAATAACTAAAGTTGGTGCTTGCTTAATGCCATATTCTTGACAAAAATCTTTATTGGAATTGGCATCTAACTTTTCATAATTTATTTTTGCATCATCTAATAAGGTCTCTGCCATTTTACAATTAGGACAAGTAGCTGTCTTAACTAAAACTACTCTATCAAGACATTTGTTATTATCTTTCTTTTCCATCTTACAAGCATCATTTTTTTTAGTTTTTAGATCAGAATTTCCTAAATCATAAGTCTTACGATGTTTATATTCTTCAACCTTACCATCATTCCAATTAGCAATAGGACGGTAATAACCTGTTATTCTACTATAAATTTCCGTTTTACTTCCACAATACGGACATTCTTTAACTTCCCCAGCTAAATAACCATGTTCTTTACAAACAGAATAAGTAGGAGAAATCGTATAATATGGTAATTTATAATTTTCGGCAATTTTTTTAACCAAATTAGCACAAGCCTGCCAAGACTCCATCCTTTCTCCTAAAAAAGCATGAAAAACAGTACCTGAAGTATAAAGAGTTTGCAACTCATCTTGAACATCTAAAGCCTCAAATAAATCACTTGTATAACCTACAGGCAAATGTGAACTATTAGTATAGAAAGGAGTTTCACCGTCATTTGCTGCTGTTATAATATCTGGATACTTATTCTTATCCATTTTAGCAAACCTATAAGTTGTAGACTCTGCTGGAGTAGCTTCCAAATTATATAAATCGCCATACTCTTCCTGATAATCACTAAGTTTATTTCTCATAAAATTTAAAACATCTTTAGCAAATTCCTGAGTTTCTTTATGAGTTAAATCTTTCTTTAACCAATTAGCATTTAATCCAACCTCATTCATACCGATCAAACCGATAGTTGAAAAATGATTATTAAAACTACCCAAATATCTCTTAGTATAAGGATAAAGACCATTTTCAAGAAATCTACTTATTACATCACGCTTTGTTTTTAATGATCTAGCTGCAATATCCATCAACTTCTCTAATCTCTTATAAAAATCTTCTTTATCACTAGCAAGATAAGCTATTCTAGGCAAATTAATTGTAACAACTCCAATTGATCCTGTACTCTCACCACTTCCAAAATAACCACCTGATTTTTTTCTAAGTTCTCTCAAATCCAATCTTAATCTACAGCACATACTTCTAACATCACTAGGTTCCATATCACTATTAATATAATTAGAAAAGTATGGAATACCATATTTAGCAGTCATCTCAAATAAAAGTTTATTATTCTCCGTATCACTAAAGTCAAAATCTTTTGTAATAGAATAAGTAGGAATAGGATATTGGAAGCCTCTACCATTAGCATCCCCTTCAATCATAATCTCAATAAAAGCTTTATTAACCATATCCATTTCTTTTTGACAATCTTTATAAAGAAAGTCCATTTCAACACCACCTACAATCGCAGGCAATTCTGCTAAATCATTAGGAACAGTCCAATCAAGAGTAATATTAGTAAATGGCGCTTGAGTTCCCCATCTACTAGGAGTATTAACACCATAAACAAAAGATTGAATTGCTTGTTTAACCTCACTATAAGTTAAATTATCAGCCTTTACAAAAGGAGCAAGATAAGTATCAAAAGAAGAGAATGCTTGAGCCCCAGCCCATTCATTTTGCATAATTCCTAAAAAATTAACCATTTGATTACATAAAGTAGCTAAATGTTTAGCAGGAGATGATGTAATCTTTCCAGGAATACCACCTAAACCTTCTTTTATTAATTGTTTTAAACTCCAACCTGCACAATATCCAGTTAGCATAGATAAATCATGAAGATGTATATCACCATTATAATGAGCATTAGCAATTTCTTTATCATAAACTTGACTTAACCAATAATTAGCTGTAACAGCCCCAGAGTTACTTAAAATAAGTCCACCTACAGAATACGTAACAGTAGCATTTTCTTTAACTCGCCAATCATTCACTTGCAAATAATCATTTACAAGTTTTTTATAATCAAGTAAAGTCTCACTAACATTTCTAAGTTTCTCATGTTGATCTCTATACAATATATAAGCCTTAGCAACTTCAGAATAATCTGCTTTGATCAAAACATTTTCAACACTATCTTGTATATCTTCTACATCAATAATATTATCTTTTATTTTATTTTCAAAATCAGCCGAAACTTTCAAAGCCAAAAAATCCAAAACATCATCATCATAAACACTATCGCAAGCTTCAAAAGCTTTTTTTATAGCCTTTCTTATCTTCCCTAAATCGAAAGAAACAATTTTTCCATCTCTTTTTTTTACTCTATACATTTTAATTCCTCCTATAATCCTCTAATAACTAAATTAGGTATATCTTTATTCAAAATATTTTTTAAATTTAATAACTCATCAAGTGAAAAACCGTGTAATCCTTCTTTAATAACATCTTCACTATCTTCATAATTTTGTAGATAATATTTAGTTTTAGGACAAAACATCTTTCCAATCTCTAAAATATCATCTGCTGTATGTAATTCTTTCACAATAGTTGTTCTAAACTCATGCGCAACCTTAGAATCTTCTAATACTTGTATACTTTGCTTAATATTGTCTATAAAAGGATTACTTCTACCTACTGTAACGTTGTATTTAGAAAAACTATTTTTAATATCCATAGCTACATAATCAACTAAATTAAGATCAATAAGTTTTTTCAATAACTGTGGACTAGTTCCATTAGTATCAAGTTTAACAGCAAGACCAAGCTTTTTTATTCTAATCAATAATTCCTCAATATTTTTCTGAAGTAAAGGTTCACCACCACTGATACAAACACCATCAAGAATATTTTTTCGTTTCTCTAAATAAGAAAATATTTCCTCCAAATCAACCAGCTGTTCATCTCTAGTATTCAAAACTAATGATCCATTTTGACAATAAGGGCACCTAAAATTACATCCTTTTGTGAAAACAATACAAGCCACCTTAGAAGGGAAATCAAGTAATGTTACCTTTTGAAAACCACCTATCTGCATTATCTCACCTCTATTTTTCTTTTCTAATTATTAATTCAAACATATGACCATAAAACCACTCCTTCATCTTTCAAAAACAATTATAAGCACATTTTGAATAAAAATAAAGTGTTTTTTAACTTTTATTTTCCATTTTACACCAAAAACCATCAAAAAAAACATTTTATCGAACAGTATGTGAAATGACTATAAATCGTTGAAAAATCAACAAAAAATCAGGGTAGTAACTACAAGAAAAATTTCATGTTTTTTTAATAGTTTTTGTATCAAATTAAAGAAAACGTTGATTTTAAAAGAATTTAAAGTTATAATTAAAACAGAAAAAGAAATGAGGTTTATAAATGACAAATAAAAATCTATTTGACACTTTAATTGTCGTAAAAAGAAGCGGTCAAAGAACAGAATTCCAAGGAGAAAAAATTGCCATTGCTATTCAAAAAGCTTTTAATTCTCTTGATATTCCCTACAAAGACGAAGATGTCAATAAAATTTATGCCAAAGTTTTAAAAAGCATTGAAAAAGAATACAAAGAAAGAAAAACTATAAACATCGAAAATATTCAAGACATTATTGAACTAACCTTAAAAGAAGAAAAATTAACAGATGTTTATGAATCATTTAAAAACTACCGAGAAAAAAGAAATGCTTCTAGAAAAACATTCGTTATAAAACAACAACACAAGTTTCTAAAAGCTCTCGAATTTTTAGGCCTAGATACTATAACATCCGAAAGTAAAGAAGTCCCAGAATCAACCCTAAAACATTTTGGAAATATTATATCCAGCGAATTTGCCAAAGCATATTTATTAGATAACAAAACATCAAGACATCATGAGAGCGGTCTAATTTACATAGATTCTCTTGAAACTATGCCTATGGGAGAAATAGATAATCTTGAACTAAGTATTAACGATTTAATAGAAAACAACGAAATATTAAAAGAAAAATTAATGGGAAATTCCACTATTCAGAACTACTTAAGTAATTTGAAAATTATTATATACAACTTAAAAAAAGAAATATACGGATCAATTTGTTTAAGTTCTTTTGATAAAGACTTAGAACAAATAACATTAAACAATTATAAACAGTTACTAAAAACTTATTTAAATATATATTTAAAAACTAATAGCATAGGTAATTTTATTAACTATCAAGAACTAGAGAAAGATATAAATAAAATCACAACTCTAGATAACGATTTGTTCTATAATTATTACAAAACATCAGAAGAACTAAAATCCAACTTTGAACTAATAAAAAAACAAGCTTACAATAATATAGAAATAGAATTAACTAATAGTTTAAACATATTCTTTAAAGAACTAGTATTTACAGATATTAGTATTAACTTTGGTACTGCTACTTCTAAAATTGGCCAACTAATAATCAATAGCATTATAAAATCAAGTATTAACTCTAATAACATCAGCTATTTCTTTAAAGTAAAAGATAAGATTAACAAAACAGAAAAAGATCCAAATTTTTATTTACTAGAAGAATATAAGAAAAAAACTCTAGAAAGATCAAACTTCAATTATGCTCTATTAGATACCAATTTTAATATCTTAAAAAATGAAGAAGTATGCTACTTTAAAAATGGAGAACGTGTTATAGAAGACGAAACAACCGCCTTAAAAAAATTAACTTCAGGAAGAGGCAACATTGCTAGTTGTGCTATAAATATTACAAGAATAGCTTTAAAAAACAGTTATTTATTAAATAACAATAGTAATATAAGAAAATTCTATCAAGATTTAGATAATTTAATCAATATTGCCAAGGATGCACTATTAGAAAGATTTGAAATAGATTGTAAAATCAAAAATACCAATTTTCCTTATCTATATAAAAATGGACTTTGGTATGATGGAGAAAAACTAAAAGAAACAGATAGGCTAAGAAAACTTTTAAAACACGGTAATTTAACAATTTGTTTTTGTGGTTTAAAAGAAACTATATATGCTCTAGAAAAAGATGAATCTAAACATCAAGAATTAGCTAAAGATATAATAAAATACATGAGTAAAAAAATAGACAAACTAAGTGATGATAGTAATTTAAATTTCGTATTATCTACTATCATTTCAAATAAAGTAAAGACAGAATTTAAAAAACAAGATACAGCCATCTATGGTAAATTAAAAAATATTACTGATAAAATCAGCTACAGCAATGCCGATTTATTTAGTACAAACTTAAAAGACATCAGCTATCTCCATAAAAAATGTAAAGGTGGGGCCATCCATCAGGCAAAAATAAAAAATAAAAAAGAATTAGACAATTTAATCATTGAATCTATTAACAGTGGAATAGGTGCACTCAAAATTAATTAGATTGAGTATGCAAATAAAACTTCATTTAATTTTAATAATATAACTTTAATCCTTCAAACTTATATTTATATCGCTATCATTTAACAAGCTGTAACTCTTACAAAATTAATTTTTCTTAACTATATTTTATATATGATAATATATAAAATAGCTAATTAATAACACTTTTATTAGATATTAAAAAGGGGCTGTAATGAAATAAAATAATTTTATTACAGTCTTTTTAAATTCAAAATAAATAACAAAATATAAAAAAC
>CALVTA010000043.1 GCA_944359735.1 uncultured Bacilli bacterium
AAAAAATAGGTAGAATTTATTTTTATCAATTTCTACCTATTTTTTATTAATTAATTATTTTTACTCTTTTTTACTGAAAAATAAATTTTTGTTTCATTCCTTGTCGTTACCTTCATAGTTTCCCATTCTATAGATAAAGTATTATTTTATATTTAATCCGTTTAATTTTTCTTTCTTCTTACTCTTCCATTCTAATAATGTGCATTTTATTACATCACTTATTATTTTTAAATATATTATATTTACAACCTTTATATGTCCTTTTTATACAATTAGTCATACAACTTTTACTAAAATTAATTTTAAAGCTATAACATTTTATTTTTAACAAACTAATAATAATTACTAATCCAAAGCTTTACAAATTAATATTCTTTTTACACTCTAAACATTTTTTTCTTAAAAAAAAGTATTAATTTTAATCAACTAATACTCTTTCACGATAAATATTTTTAACATCAACTTGATAATTCTTTTTTATATCCTCAAGATTAGTATATTTAGAACCATAATTACTAGAAACTAACTTAATAAACAAATCTTCTTCATAATAATTATTAAGCAAATTCTTTCCATTCTTCAAAATTGCATAAACTTTAACATTATCAACATCATTACCTGTCTTTTTAGAAAAAGACCAATCACTAACTTTATAAATATTATAATGTTTATCTGTTACATCTTGTTTATAAATTAAATAATTACCACACCTTAAAGTAACTTTTTTAGAGTCATCAATAAATTCTACTTTAGATTCATAAGGATCACAAAAATCATCTCCTGAAAAATTATTTTTTATTCTAGTAACTAAATTATTATCAATAAGTTCATATAAATAAACTACATCTTCACTAGTTTCATTATTATAATTAACTGCATTAATACCAACCGTTTTAGCATTATATCTAAACACTTCAATTTTTTCTTTTTCTCCATTACTAAGTGCCATAAATAGAAATATAGCTGCTAAAATAAGGCAAACTACTACTACAGTTAAAAACTCATAAGTACCAATTCCATTCTCATTAAATTTTACTTTCATAAGATTTGATCTTTCCTTCTATATTATCATCAACTATTTTTAAGGTATTAATACACATTTTTAAAGCACTATCATAACTACCTTTAAAGAAAAGAGTACTAGCTCTATCCAACCCTTCCTCAACATCTTCATGTAAAAATCTATACCTATTACCATAAACAATAACAAGTTCTGTCAATTTAGCTTTCTTAATCATATTTAAAGTTGTATTATAAAGCTTTAAAACTAAATCTCTAGCTGTATCAACTCTAGTATTAAGAGTTTTAATAACAATAGGTTTCCGAGACAATTCTTTAACTACTTCTAAAATAGCCTCATTTGCTTCATTAAGTTCCACAAAATAATTATCACTAATTATAGGTAATTTAAACTCCCTCATCTTCTCTTTACATTCTTTTAGTAATTTATCAATCTCCTCTAACTGCTCTCTAGCTCTTTGTTCATCCTCATACATATTACCAAGACTCTTTAAAGCAACATCTAAAGTAGATTCAGTCTGTTTAAGCTTTAATGAAAGTTCATCTACCTCTTTAGTTATTAAAGAAAACGGTGTTGCTTTACTCTTAACTCTATCAATAATATTTTTATATTCATCTTTAATAGATATTAAATCTTTATTAACCTCATAAATAATATTAACATCTTCTTCATTAAGATCATACATATTTTTAATATCTTCTAACTGTTCATATATATCAGTAACAACTTTATCTGTTTTCTTTAATTTTTTAGCAAAATCTCTAATTCCCTCTTCATAAACCTTCCTAGAAAGTCTCTCTTTCTCAAAATCCACAAAAATACTATCTAAATAATCAAGAATAGTCTTAAGCTCAAACATACAATCTTCAAGATTTAGAACTTTAATTCTATCTAAAATCACTTCTACATTTTTTCTAGATTCACCTAAATTATAGTCAAGATTTAAATATTCAATAGGATACCCTTTATCAATCATATCTTTACCAATATCTTCAATTTCTTTAATTCTCTTAGGTATTAACTGTTTACACATGAGCATTAAATCTGGAACTTCAGATATAACAATTTCCATATGTTCAATCATAGTATCTAAAGCTTTAACTATATGAACAACATCACTATACATATTTTCATCCATTGCTTTCTCGAACTCTAAGAATCTTTTTTCAATATTTTCAAGCTGCAATCCTATAGCTTCAGAAACTTCTTCGTAAAGATCCTTATGATCATTATAATCTTTATTTAAAACTCTATATTTAGTTTTAAGTTTAGTAATAATACTACGATACTTTTCTTCGCTTAAAGTAATCTCTTTTATCTGATCTAACAAATCATCAGCCTGTTCTCTAATTTTATAAACTTCCATTTCACACTTAGCAATTCTAAATTTTGCCGTTTTATACTCTTTTTTATCTATTAAAGTATCAAGTTCAATAAGCATATCATCTATTTTTGGTACTTCTTCATTTTTAATTTTATCAAATCTTTCTTCCCACTTTTGATATTTAACTTCCATCTTTTCATTTTTAATAATAGGCTCTAGTTTAGAAAGTTCAGACAAAACAGGAGTACTAGAAATTAAATTTTTTTCTCTTTCCAATTCATCATAAATATTCTGATAATAACGCTTTTGCTTCTTTTTTAAAATAGTGATAATAGCAATTACTAAAATGAAAACTACAACAACAATACTAATAATAAACAAAAGTGTATGACTCATTACTATCACCTCTACTATAACATCATATCATAAACTATCATTTTCCGCCACTTAAATTAAGTATTTTTTAACAACCATCTTGACAAAACAAATTTTTCATAATATGATATTAGAGCAATTTACTTGAGACAGCAAAGTCTTACTTTATTCAATGTGTTTTCTATAATTTATAGTAACTTTTCTGCTGTAAAGCGAAAAGAAGACTCCCTGAATAAATGGTGAAGACAGCTAAAACAGATCCAAGAAACTGCAAAATATAAAGAAAGGAGAATATTATGTCAAGATATACTGGATCAAGTTACAAACAATCAAGACGTGTTGGTTTTTCTTTAACTGAAACAGGAAAAGAGCTTGCAAAAAGACCATATGGACCTGGACAACATGGAAATGCAAGACATGGCAAACCAAGTGATTATGGCATTCAATTAAAAGAAAAACAAAAACTACGTTTTATGTATGGTGTAAATGAAAGACAGTTTAGAAAAACATTTAACGAAGCTGCTAAAATGTCTGGAGTTCATGGTACTAATTTCTTAATTTTATTAGAATCTCGCTTAGATAACTTAGTATATCGTATGGGATTTGCAACAACTCGTCGTGGAGCAAGACAACTTGTAAACCATGGACACATTACTGTAAATGGTAATAAAGTAGATATTCCATCATATAGAGTTAAACCAGGAAGTGTTATTGCATTAAAAGAAAACTCTAAAGATCATAAAGCTGCTAATGAAGCATTAGCTAAAGTTAATAAACGTGTTGAATATGTAACTTTTGATGAAAACAAAAAAGAAGGTACTTACGTGAGATATCCTGAAAGAAATGAGCTTAACATGGATATTAACGAATCATTAATCGTTGAATTCTATAACAAATAGAAAGTAAAAGAATCAAGGGCTAAACTAAAAGCCCTTGATTTTTTCTATATAACTTAACAACACTAAACACATTAATTATTTGACATTTTTTATACTACATAATATACAACAAAGGAGGTAAATATGAATTTGTTTAATGAAAACAAAAACAAACATTGTAAAGATAACTGCCTTTGTGAAGTAGTTAAATGTCTAGTTAATGACTGCTCTAGTTCTACAAGACCAACAGGTCCTACTGGGCCAAGAGGTGCAACTGGTCCTACTGGTGCTAGTGGACTTACAGGACCTACTGGTCCTACTGGACCTACAGGAGCAACAGGAGCTAGCGGAACAAATGGTATGACTGGTCCTACTGGACCTACAGGAGCAACTGGGCCAACAGGACCTACTGGTAATTGTAGTTGTTCTTGTGTTTCTAGAGGAGAGTTAGTAGTAAATGGTGGAATGGAAATTGTCATTGATGATAAACCAACTGGATGGCTATTCACTAATCCAGACGATATAATATCAGAAAACAGTCAAGGAAGAGTTCATTCAGGAAATTGGTCTGTTAATATGGGCGATGCTTCAACTCTATCACAAACAATAAACAATATAGAAGCAGGATGTTTTTATGAATTAAGTTTCTTCGCAAGAGGAGAAGGTGCACAAGTATCACTTAATGCTAATGTTATTTTTATAACCAATTCTGGAAATGTCCTTGGTGGTAATATTATGGTAAGAGATCAAGATATTACTAATAGTAACCGTGATTTTGCATATTATAGACTAATTACTACCCAAGCCCCAGTTGGAACTACTGCAATTAAAATAGAGTTCATCGTCAATGCAAATGGTAATCAATCACTAGATCTAGACGATGTATCACTAACAAGTCTATAAAAAAACTGCATCATTGCAGTTTTTTTACTTTATCATCTTTCTTAGACTTACTATATTCTAAAATAAATTTATCTATTTGTTCTTGTAAATAAGGTAGAGGTATCTCTCCTTTTATTTGTTTCATAAATTCTATTACATATTTTTCGGTATTAACTAAATCATTAATATCAATATTAGTAGAAATAAATTGTCTACCATTTCTATAACAACTATTAATAACATCAATAAAAAATTCTATTCTATTTTTTAATGTATCCATAGAAAGTCTTTCATCATCATAATAAATATTATCAATATACTTACAAATATTACCTTTCCTACTTCTGTAACTAAAAGAAAAGTTTTTATCTTTATTATTAATTCTTATAAGGTACATACCATTAGTCTTACCATTATTTCTATGTGTTCTAAAATCAATATAACATTTATCAATATCATCATTATTATCAAATATAACTTCAGCATAAATAGAAGATTTATCAACAACACCACTCTTATAAGTTATTGTTTTAATATCTTTTTCTTTTGATTTAATTATCTCTTCATTAGATGTTCTTACTTTAGTATAAATATCATTATCTTCAAGTAAAAAATCAGAAGTATTAAGTTTAAACCCATCTTTTCTCACATTATATTTAAACTTATAAAAAGTACCATCCTTCTTAGGTCTTTTAGAAAAATTAACATCTCCATCCATTGTAAAAATTATCTCTCTTTCATTAGTATTTGAATTAATATTAGGCCATGTAACAGTATCCACTTTATTAAACATTTCATCCAAAGGGATCTTTATGTCAACAAGATAATCATCGTCGAACAAATAATGTAAATTTTCTAAAGAAGTATGTTGAATCTCTTGCCACCAAGTTTGTTTCCAAGAAACTAAAGTATCTTCACAACTTCTAATTTCTTTTAAAATCAAAGGTATCAAAGTATTATACTTCTTATTACTACAAATATAAGTAGAAATATTAGGTAACAAATACTCTCTATTATATTTAAGTCCATTATATTTAGATAAATCTATCTTATTTATTAAATTAATATAAATATTTTCACGTTCATAACAATAAAGTCCTAAAGAATCTACTAACTGATTAATAAGCATATACATTTCTGTTTCATTAGTAAATTTACTTTCATCTAATTGTAATTTTACCTCTAAATCTTTCTCATCAGTACTAGTACCAATATAAGTAGCACCAACACCTATATCATCACCTTTAACAATCATATAGGCCTGATGATCACTATTTACACTATAAATCTTAGGACAAGTTTTAACAAGATTAATTAAATTATCATCAATTTCTTCCATAGGATCCAAAATATGTTCATATTTATCTTCGTATTTAACTAAACTATACTGATAATTATCTGTTCCATTTAAACTAATACTCTTATATTTCATTACCGAACACCTCACATTAAATATATTTATACTATAACATTTATTTTAACTCCATACAATCAAAAGCATCTTTAATCATAGAAACAACCTCATCACTAGCAACTAATAAGATAGATTTGTCTTGTGGAAGAGATTTAATAAAATCAGTTATCTCTTCCTTTTTAGCATTATCTAAACTATGACTTCTCTCAACAATTAATTTATCACCAACAAGAATTAAAGCACTACCAAAGTCTTTTAATTTAAAAGATGTATAACACATGTCAAAGACTATCGCATTATTCCTTAACTTTAGTCTTTTACCAAACTCTACTCCTTCTTCAGAAAGTGGAGGATTACCATTACCACTAGTATCTTTATCTTCCTTAAAACTTTTAACTACATAAAGCATTACTCATACCATTCCTTTTTAAAATTTTTATTATATTTTAGAAAATAAGTCTTATAATCTTTATTATTACTACCAAGTTCACGAGAAGAAGTAGCTCCACCAACTAAGTAACCATCATCTACAACTAAAATATCACTAAAATAATTATTGCCACTACCTTTTTCAACTTTAGTTTCAACTTCCGTTAAATCCGTATTATATTTAGCAATAATACCACTATAAACCAAATAATTATAAGTTTCCGTAGATTTATCTTCATCTTTCTTATAAGTATGACCAATAGCAATGATATCATCACCATCACTAACTATTTTATTAAATCTAGCTGCATTGTTTTTACTAAATACAACTTCATCTAAAACATTACCATCAGCATCATATTTTAATAATAAAGCTTCTGTAACTTTATCTTCATCTTTAGCATCAATATTAATAGTTTTAGAACCTCCTACAAAGATATCATCATCAACCTTTACAATAGAACTAAACCCAATTGTATCAGTATATTCATAACTTTTAACATACACTTTTTCTAAAGAAAGAGTATATTTAGCAAACATCCCATATCTAGTAGCATCTTTACCTACTAAATAAATATAATCTCCATCTATTAAAGCATCATTGAATGTTGCAGATTTACTACCACCATAATTAGCTCTTGCCACTTCTTTTAAGTTAAAATCATATTTAATTATTAAAGCTCCACCATCTGGATCAGAACCAATAACCATATTTTGTAAAATACTTTGGCCAATTACAATAAAGCCATCATCCACAACTAATACTTTATTAAAAGTAGTATCACCTGCTATTTGAACACTTTTAGTCTTAACTTGCTTACCATTTTTATCATATAAAACTATTAAACCATCAGTAGCATTATCTTCTACTTGTTGTTTATCATATTGAGCTCCTCCAACAGCAATATAACCATCTTTATATTCAACCACATCATTGAAATATGATTGATATCCTTTAGTATAAGCACTTTCAAATTGAACATTAAAATTTTCATCATATTTAGTGAATTTAGCCTTATTATATTCTTCTTGATATGAATTAAATTCACTATTTTTAAAATCACTATTACCTACAACAATATAACCATCATCAATCTTATCAAAGCTATTAAGTGTATCAGTATAAACTATATTTTTATTATTACTATAAAATTTAAGACCAATATAAGCAAGTTCCACCACTACTATAGCAATACATAAAACAATAATAATTCTTAACCACTTTACTAATTTTTGTTGACCTTTTTCTAATTTATTCTTCTTCATAATTACCTCCAAAACATGCAATAAAGTATTTCTTCTTTCCACGTCTCACTACAACGTATTTATTATCTATAGCAATATCTCTATTAATAATAAATTCTACAGTCTTAATTTTATCTCCATTAATACTAATACTATTATTATTAACAAATTCTCTAGCCTCTCTTTTACTACTACAAATATTAAACTCTACAAGAAAATCAACTATATTCATATCTTCCTTAATAACAAGTCTATCTAACCCTTTAAAAGCCATTTCTATCTCTTTACTAGTAAGATTCTTAATATTACCACTAAATAATGCTTCACTAATATTTAAAGCTTCTTTATAAGCATCTTCTCCATGCAAATCAGTAATAATCTCTCTAGCTAGAGCTTTATGAGCTTCTCTTAAATGAGGATTTTCCTTATTAGATTTTTCTAATCTATTAATTTCATCTACACTAAGGAAAGTAAATATTTTAAGATAACTAATTACCATCTCATCATCTACATTTATTAAATATTGATATAATTCATAACTAGAAGTTTTATTTCTATCTAACCACAAAGCATTACCTTCACTTTTACCAAACTTATTACCATACTTATCTAATACTAAAGGCATAGTAAACCCATAAGCTTCTTTACCAGTTTTCTTACGTATTAAATCAAGTCCAGTTGTAATATTACCCCATTGATCACTTCCTTCTGCTTGTAAAATACAATTCTTGTTTTGATATAACCACAAAAAGTCATAGCCTTGAATTAAAGTATAAGTAAATTCTGCAAAAGTAATACCAGTATCTAATCTTCTTCTAATAATATCTTTATCAAGCATATAATTAATATTTATATATTTACCAATATCTCTTAAAAAATCTGTTAATTCATATCCCTTAAACCAATCATAATTATTAACAACTTCTGCTTTTCCATCAAAAATATCACTTACCTGTTTTTTTATTCCCGCTAAGTTTCTATTTAAATTCTCTTTTGAAATAATCTCACGTTCTGCTGTAGGACGAGGATCTCCAATAAGACCAGTCGCACCACCTACCAAAAGAATTGGATGATGTCCTGCGTTTGCAAGACGTTTAGCCGTAACCAAAGATGAATAATGTCCTAAATGTAAACTATCAGCAGTAGGATCAGTTCCCCAATAAAAGGTAATAGGTTTGCCATTAAGAACTTTTTCCAAATCATCCCCTGCTACATCTTTAATTAATCCTCGCCATTTTAACTCTTCAAATAAAGTCATTTTATCCCTCCTATTTTTTTAATATTTTATCATTACTTTTAACTCTAGAATCATCAAAATAATAAGAATATATTTCTTCACCATTACTATTAGGCATATACATTAATCCCCAATGTAAAGCACCAAAGCCTTCACTAAATACTTGCCATAATTTATCATCTTCATAATCTTCTTCATCATAAAAACCTAAACTTTCTTTAATATACTTAATAAAATCCTCTTTAGAAAAATTAAAATCTTTAATAACCTTTTCAATTTCTTTGTCGATTTCATTTTTATATGCAATATAAAACTTGCCTTCTTATACTTCTAAAGGTTCAAACTCATCTTTCTTTTCTAATAGAAGAAGAGCAAGTAAATTACTAGGGTGAGCTCTTTCTCCTATTTTTTGATAATCTTCTAATTCTTCATTATAAAGCTCCATTAATGTCATTTTAACTCCTCCTCAAATTTTAACTTTTTTATCTCATTTAAATTATAACCATATTTTTGATAAATACTATCTACATCTAATGTAGTTATATCATTGTTATTATAACCTAACCTTTTAACAACTGTCATTACCTCTTCTTCACTTTTACCTTCTATTTCTACATAAGTAGGTATCATTGGCCAAGTATCAACATCTATTTCTACTCCATCAAGATAATATCTAATACGTTTATTTTCTTGATAACTTCTAGCTTTATACCCTAACTCATTTAAAATATAATTACACTTATCAAAATCTGATACAATTATTTCTATTTCCTTAGTACCATCTATCAAAGGACTAACAATATTTTTAATAGTAAGAGTATTTTCTCTACCATTAGTCCTAAGTCTAATCCACTTTCCTTTAACAACAGGATTAAAGTCATAAACATAACGTTTCTGAAAAAAATCTCCTATCTTTTCCGCCCCAAATTTCTCTAACTTTTTAATGAAAGCATCTTTATCAATTTCTAAAATTCTAACTTCATACTCTGTATTCATATCATACCTCCAAAATAAAAAGTTTCTATAAATTAAGGACGAGATAACCCCGTGGTACCACCTTATTTCATAGAAACTATGCACTCATACCTAATTAACGCTTAAGTCACGCTTTTTCTCCATCTATGTAACTTCAAAATATAACCATCTTAGTTCACACCTACCACTAAGTCTCTTAAAGTAATTATATTTTTACTTTTAAATTTCTAAGAAAAATCTAAACTAACTATACCAAAAAATAAACTATAAGTCAAACAATTGACTATGTTTATAAGGCAATCGCATAAAAATTTATATTGACAATGTGAGATAATACTCTTTATATAAACAAAAATATCATGTATTC
>CALVTA010000044.1 GCA_944359735.1 uncultured Bacilli bacterium
TGGCTTCAAAATCAAGAAGGACCTTATAAAATTATTCGAATAAATGCAAATTATATTCATAATAAAGAACAATATGAGTTTGATATATTGAAACTTAGAAATGTAATGCGTCAAGTAAAAAGAAAAACACTTTCTTGGTCGATGAATGCTTTAAATATTTTACTTGATGTTAATGAAGATGTTTCATTAGAAGAAAATAAAAATATTGCTTCTGTTGCTTTAAAAAATGGAGCATTAATTAGGTCTAAAAAAGTATTAGATATATTTCCAGATATAAATCATAAAATGCTTTTAAATGAAAAAGGTTTAGATTTAATGATTGATGTAACAAATGACATTAATAAGAAGACAGATCGTGAAAATAAAGTATATGAGAGTATTTTTAGACCTAAGAAAATTGTGGTTACAAATATTTTAATAGCTTTAAATGTTATAGCTTTCTTCGTTATTTTTGCCCTTTCTGGAGCAAATTTAAATGTTTTAAATCTTCTTCGCTATGGAGCATTAAATAGTGTTCTTGTTCAAAATGGAGAGTTTTGGCGATTAATAACAGCAGGATTCTTACATGGCGGTATTTTCCACTTAATTTTTAATATGTATGCTTTATATATTATTGGTACACAAATTGAAAATTTTGCTGGAAAATGGAAATTCTTAGCTATATATTTTTGCAGTATGCTTACAGCAAGTTTAATGAGTTGTGTAATTAATCCAAATTCGGTAAGTGTGGGAGCCTCAGGAGCAATTTTTGGACTTCTTGGAGCTTTAGTATATTTTGGATACCATTATCGTTTGTATTTAGGAAGTATTTTAAGAAATCAAATTATCCCTTTAATTCTCTTTAACTTGTTATTGGGATTTATGGTAAGTGGTATAGATAACGCTGCCCATTTAGGAGGATTAATTGGTGGACTTTTAATTTCTATGGCTTTAGGAGTACAAAAAAGAGAAGGTAAACAAGACCGAATTAATGGTATTATTACGTTTGGAATTTATCTACTTTTCTTAATTTATTTAGTTTTTTTTAGATAAGAAATCGGTCAATGTCAAGTAGTGATGGTGAAAGCAAAAACTAATGATAAACGAACAGAATATAAGGAAAGTAGAAAAGCTTCCTTTTTTCATGCTGTTAAAGGAATGAGCATAACTCTTGCTTTAAGATAAAAAATTTTCTATACTGTAACCAGTATATGTGATTTGTTTAGTTGTGTTATTTGTTTCTTATATTAGCTTATTTGAAAGGTCATAATTAAAAGCATTTTCTGAATAATGCTCTATGCTTTAATAAAGTCGTATTCTTTAGCATAAGGAGACTAACTATTAAAAGTTAATAGTAATTTTACAATTTTAATGGTTTGTTATAAATTGGAATAAAACCCATGCCAAAAAGATTTCATAAAAGTGAAATTTTGGTTCTATAATAAATAGTGTTGGTGAGTAAAATGATATGAACCCCGTTTCTAGGACAAAATAGAAACGAGGTTTTTATTATGAGCAAATTAAGTTATGAAGATAAAATAAATATATATAATGAGAGAAAAAATGGGTGTTCTATGAGAATATTATCGAAAAAATATAATATTACTGTGCATGGAGTTCAGTATTTATGTTGTTTAATTGATAAACATGGTTTTAATATATTGAGAACAACAAAAAATAGATATTATCCTATTCATGTAAAGCAAAACGCAATAGATAGAGTATTAATTAATAATGAATCAGTATGGTCTGTATCATTAGATATAGGATTACATGGAGATGGTTTGTTACATTCTTGGATTAAAAATATAAAGGAAATGGGTATAATATAGTTGAACGAAAACAAGAAAAGAGTCCAACTATGTCTAAAAAAGATTTTGAACCTAAAACAAAGGAGACTATTGAAGAAGAAAATGAAAGACTAAAAAAAGAAAATTTATATTTAAAAGCGGAACTAGAATACTCGAAAAAAATGAGAGCCATTGTTCAAGCAAAAGAATCAACAACAGAAGAAAAAGTAAATGCTGTAAGGGATTTCGGTTAACATATCCATTAATGATTCTTCTACAAGTATCAGGTTTAGCTAAATCTGTATATTATTATACTTTGTAAAAGAGATATTTGTTAAAAACCAAGAAAGATATGGTTATCGGAGAATAACATTAGAATTAAAAAATCAAGGTTATAATGTAAATCATAAGAAAGTATATAGGATTAAAACCATAAAAAAGGAATAAAAGAAAATATTCTTCTTATAAAGGAACTATTGGTAAAATTGCTGATAACTTAATTGAGAGAGATTTTAATGCAGATAAACCAAATAAAAAATGGTATACAGATGTAACAGAATTTAATTTAAGAGGAAAAAAGTGTTATTTGTCTCCAATTTTAGATGGCTTCAATGGTGAAGTAATATCTTATAATACTTCTAAATCACCTAATTTAGAACAAATAAATGATATGCTTAATAAAGCATTTGATAAGAACACTAATCTTGAAGAATTAATATTCCATTCGGATCAAGGATGCAATATGAACATCAATCTTATCAGCAAAGATTAAAGAATAAAGGAATTAAACAAAGCATGTCTAGAAAAGGAAATAGTATGGATAATGGAATGATGGAAAATTTCTTTGGAATACTAAAAACAGAAATGTTTTATGATCAAGAAGATAATTATGAAACATTAGATGATTTGATAAAAGCAATTGATGATTATATTAATTATTATAATTATGATAGAATTAAAGTAAAATTAAAAGGACTGTCGCCTGTAAATTACAGGTTACAATCCTCTAATTAGAAACTATTTATAAACTGTCCAACTTTTGGGGTTCAGTTCATGTGACAGTCATCTTTTTAAATTGCTTTTTAAAACTCATCATTCATTAGAAAATCGAATATATTTAAATGCTTTATGCCATCTTTAGAACAGTCTTTTTTATCTAAAGAAATGACATATTTCTCATTATCATCATCTATACAATTAAAAGCTTCAAATTCTCTTTTGAGTGTTTCCTCTTTATCTAGTTTATAACAAACTTGGATATATTTTATTTTATTGTTTTTTACAGCAATAAAGTCAATTTCGCCTTTTTTAGTTTTACCTATGTAGACTTTATAATTTTTTCCTATTAAATCATTATAAACGATGTTTTCAAGAGCAATAGAGTAATTTAAGTCTCTTCCTGTTGTTTTTATTTGTTTAATTCCCAAATCATTAGAATAATATTTGTTTAAAGTTTTTAAAATAGTTTTACCGTGTATATCATACCTATATACTTTATTCATAATGAAAGTTGATGTAAAGGCTTCTAAATAATTATAAAGAGTGTCGTTAGCAATATTATGATGTTCTTGTTTTAGGAAATTAATAACGTGATCTCTTGAGAACTCTTTTCCTTCTGTATCTAGTATATATTGTAATACTTTATTAAAAGAAGCAATATCTTTTATACCTAGTCTTTCTACAATATCTTTTAAAATAATTGAGTCATAAACGCTTTCTAGGTAGTTAATTTTATCATTATCATTTTCAAATAAAAATCTTTGTGGTAGACTTCCCCATTTGAAAATATCTAATAGAAGTTCTTCATATTTATTCTCTTTAGTATTAGTTAGTTCTACAACTTCTTTAAATGATAATGGATTAATTTTAAAACTAACATATCTACCTGAAAGATCAGTTGATAGTTCTAATAGGGTCATTCTACTATTAGAACCTGTTATAAATATACTATATTTGTCTGTAATTCTAAGAGAATTAATACCTTTTTCAAAATCTTCTACTTTCTGAATTTCATCTAAGAATACATAATACTTATTATTATTTATTGTTAATGATTCTATATAGTTATATAAATCCTTAGCTGTTTTAATAAAATCATATTTTAACGATTCAAAATTAACATAGATTATATTTTCTTCATTAACACCCTTATTTTTTATTTCATCTATAATTTGAGTTAAAATAACAGACTTACCACTTCTTCTCATACCATAAATTATTTTAATTAAGGATGTAATATCATAGAAGTCTCTTATTTTAGATAGATATTTTTCTCTTATAAGCATAATTTATCACCTATTTATATTATAATATATCTTTATACATTTGTAAAGTTATTCCACTGTACTGGAATAATTTTTATTTTAAATTGAATTTTATTTTACCTTTACCTTTAGATGAAGTAATAGTTGCAATTGCACCGTTTATTATAGTCATTCTAGGAGAAACATGACCTATATCTGAATTAATTATGATAGGTATATTTAAATCTTTTAGGGATTCATAAATTGCTTCTTCATAAGTAATATCATAATAACTATTACAAGCAAAAACTCTACTAAAGAGTATTCCTTTAGCATATTTAAAATAGTTATTATCTTTAAGTTTCCAAAGAATTCTAATAATAGATTCACTAGATAACTCACAGACATCAAAGTACCAAATAATGCCATCTTCTTTATACTTTTCAAGAAAATCTTTAGTTTTATCAAATCTTGTACCAAATAAATCAGTAATTATATCAAGACAACCACCAATTATTCTACCTTTAATATTAATAACTTCTTCATTGTTTAAGTTTTTCCAATAGACTTTCTTTGTTAAGTTAAAAGGTTCTAGTCCTGTTATTAATTTCTTATCTTCTTCATATTTAGAAAAACTTGTCTGTTCTATAATATTACCTTTTAATATTTCAAGATTATTCTCTAATGATTTATGCCATGGCTCCATTCCAAATGTTTTGAAGTTATCGGCATAAATGGTGGCAATATCTAGGTTAGTTGTAATTGTAAATAATAATCCTGTTGGGTCAGAATATCCTTGTAACCATTTAGGATTATCTTTAATAACATTAAAGGCTACTTCACTTAGCATTTCAAGTAAGAAATCCCCTCCACCAGATGTAATAATTGCTTTAACATCTTTATCTTTATAAAGTTCTTCTAGTTCACTTGCTCTTTCTTTACTAGAACTACTTCTTCCTTTAGCACTACATCTAACATTAAGTGTTTCTTTAATGCTAAAGCCTCTTTCTTCAAAGTTTTTGATAGCATTATCTAATCTTTTAAGTTTAATTTCATCAGTAATACCATCTGATGGTGCAGTTACACCTATAGTATCATGTGCTTTTAGAAATTCTGGGTAAATCATAAGTTCTCCTTTTTTTTATTTGACATAAAATTTAATATTTCTAGTAATTTATCTTCATTAATAACATTTTTCTTTTTAAAATCTATAGCTACAGGCCAATCATCATCATATCATGCCAAATCTCGTTAAATATATTTATATCATTATCATATCTTGGAAAAGCATGATAATGAACAAAATTGTCGTGCATCATCTGCTAAATACATAATATCATACTTTTATATAGATGTCAAAGTATCAGGTATGAATTTACTTAAATATAGTTTTAACTCCTAAATACTCTGGAAAGTATTTTCTTGCCATATCAGTATATTTAGGATTAATTACTAAATCGTACTCTCCAACTAGTTCAATAACTTCTCCTCCAAAATTCTTTTTATAATTATATGAATTTTTTAATTTGTTATTATCATCAGTAATATTGCCAATTTCATATAAATTATAATACTTATAACCATTATCTATTGCATACTTAATCATCTCATAATGAAGTGTATAAGAAGCATCTAATTTATTATATTCATCTACAATTCCACCATTTAATGCCACAACTTCATTACCTATAGTTATAAACATATAAATACCCATACTAACATCATCACTACATTTAGAAAAGTATTCTTTTAAACCTTCTAGTCTTTTAATTTCTTCTTCAGCTTCCAATTCTTTATCAATAAAATATTCTGCAGTCATCTTTGAGTTGTGATAGTTATTTATTCTAACTTCTTTTTCTTTATTAACATCTAAAATCATCTTATCAATATTGCTAATAACTTCATCTTTCTTAAAATAAACTTCCATAAACTTAATATTACCATCAAAAGTCTGTTTTAAGTCTAGATAGAAGGTTTTAGTAGGGACAATAGTATTATATTTTTTCCTTTCATTATCTATAATATCTATAAATTTATCTATATTCTTAAAGTCAAAGTCTCTTACTTTAAATCCTAGTCTTTCATTTCTTCGAACAGTCTGTCTTGCTTTAGGACTAAAGTTATTAAAGATATCATCTATAGTCTTCTCTTTTAAATTAATTCTACTAAGCCATTTAGGTTGAATCCTATCATTAACTTTAATAAAGTTAGCATTAGTAAGATTAACTTCTACAAAATCATTATAGACTCCACCTTCTATGATATTACCTTCACTATCTCTATCCCTTACTAAAATGTAAGGATCAATTTTAAGAAAAACACCACGTTTTTCTATAATAAATTTTCTAACTTCTTCTGTAAATTCTTTTAATAAAGTTTCATTTTTATAATCAATTAAAAAACCTCTAGGCGCATAAAATATACGCTTTTTCATTCGCTTTGATTCATAAGAAAGTAATAAACTAGCTCCTACAATAATCTCTTTAATAAAGGCACCTATATAGTAGGCATGAAATTTATCCTCTTCCATAAACCTACCCCACATACTTGTTTGTTGAAAACTATTTAATGGGTGTTTAAGGGCATAATCATCAAATTCTTTTTTTGTAAGTTCTCTTAGTTTCATTCCACCACCTCTGTCTTCTAATTATACAATTTTCTTTTAAACTTTTCAATAATATGGTATTATTATATAAGAAATTGGAGGAAAAGTATGAGCAAAGTAAAAAAGAAAAAAGAACTAAAAGAAAACTCATTTTTAAATGGAGCCTTCATAGCCACTTTAGGAATAGTAGGAAGTAAAATTTTAGGTATGCTTTATGTTATACCATTTTATGCTATTATCGGAGGACAGGGAGGTGCTTTATATGGATATGCTTATACTATTTATAATCTTTTCCAATCATTAAGTTGTGCAGGTATTCCCAATGCTATTAGTAAGATAATAAGTGAATATCAAACTTTAGGATACTATAATGCTAAGGAGAAAGCTTTTAAATTAGGAAGAAAATTAGCAATTATCATGGGATTTACTATATTTATAATTCTCTTTATTTTTGCTCCTAATATTGCTAGAGCTATTCTTGGTGATCTTGATGGTGGAAATACTATATCTGATGTTACTATGGTAGTAAGAGTAATAGCAACAGCTATATTAATAGTACCAACGCTTAGTATCTATCGTGGATATTTAGAAGGACATAAATTTATAACACCTCCATCAATCAGTCAAGTAATTGAACAATTTGCAAGAGTACTTATTATTGTTTTTGGTAGCTTTTTCACTATCAAAGTATTTAATCTATCTTTACAAACAGGAGTAGGCGTTGCTGTTTTTGGTGCCACTGTAGGAGCCTTAATCGCTTATTTCTATCTATTAGATAAAGTAAAAAAGAATAAAAAACAACTACAAGCCAAACCTCTTGAGGTAGATGAACCTGTAATTAAAACTAAAGAAATATTAGTAAAAATATTTTGGTATGCACTACCTTTTATCATGATTGATGTTTTTAAATCTTGCTATGACTTTATTGATATGACGACCCTTGTAAAAACAATGGTAAATGATGTAGGATATACTACTCTCCAAGCCGAAAATATTATGAGTGTTATTTCTACTTGGGGTAATAAAATAAATATGATCATTGTTTCCATTTCTACGGGTATCATAGTTAGTCTTATTCCAAATTTAACTTCATCATCAGTTAAAGGCGATAATAAAGATGTCCATCACAAAATAAATCAAACTCTTCAAGTATTGCTATTTATTTCAGTTCCTATGACTATTGGTTTATCTATATTATCAGTGCCAGTTTGGGAAGTTTTTTATGGTGATAAATCAGGTTATGGTGCTACTATAATTTCATATTTTGTTTTTGTTGCTTTAATAATATCAACTTATACTGCTTTAGTATCTATAGTTCAGGTTTTAAAATATTATAAAGAAGTACTAATCTCTTTAGTTGTAGGTGTTTTAATAAAATTAGTTCTAAATGTTCCTTTAATTAATATTTTCCATAATCTTGGTTTTATTCCTGTTTATGGTTCTATCACTGCTACAATACTAGGCTATGGAGTAGGGATAATATTATGTTTAATTTTCTTAAGAAGAAAGTGTAAAGTAAGTTATATGCCAACTGTCAAACTATTAGGAAAAATATTACTAGCAGATATCGCTATGATTATTATATTGTTAATATTAAAATTAATAGTACCAATTTCATCAGATATAAGACTACTAAACATTCCAATTATAATATTATATACAATTATAGGAGCAAGTACATATTTTTTAGTTGCCCACAAATTAAATTTAATAGAAACAATATTTGGTAGTAAACTAATTAATAAGGTGAAAAACAAATTAAGGAGGGCAAAAAAATGATTTTAAGAGAAATAGATATTAAAACATTTACTGATTATGCTATCAAAAGTCCATATCGCACTTTTATGCAAACAGAAGAAATAGGAAATTTAAGGAAGTCAAACAACTGGCAACCCTATTATTTAGGATTATATGATAATAATAACCTAGTTGGTGTAACTCTATTAGTTGGGAAAAAAAGACACTTTAATAAATATGAATTTTATGCCCCACGTGGTCCATTAGTAGATTATAATGATGAAAAAAAATTAACTGAGTTTCTAAAATTATTAACTATTTTCGTTAAAAAACATCAAGGTTATGTTCTAAGAATTGATCCTTATGTCATAAATAAAGAACGTAATGGTAAGGGAGAGATAGTACCAACTGGATATGATAATAGTAATATTGTTAGAAATATACTTAGTATTGGTTTTAAACAAGTTCCATATAATCAAAGGGAACAAGTTACATACATGTATGTTTTAAATTTAGAAAATAAAAAAGAGGAAGATATTTTAAATAATATGAACTCTAGTACTCGTAATAAAATAAACAAAACACTAAAAAGTAGTATAGAAATAATAGAATTAGAAAAAAAAGACTTAAAAGAATTTTATAAGATAATGGAAGAGACTGGTAAAAGAAAAGGTTTTAATATTAGAGATTTTGAATATTATCAAAAAATGTATGACTTATTTGAGAAAAACAATGAAATAAAATATCTTATAACAAAATTAAATCTAGATAATTATATTAATTCTCTAGAAGAAGAAAAGAAAGAAAAAATTAATAAAAAAGAGTCTTTAAGTAAAAATAAAGAAGGTAAACGTAAAGCTCTAGAAGAAACTATTAATAGTCTAAATAAAAAAATATCTTTAGCAAAAAAAGAAAAAAAGGAATATGGGTCTATTATAACTTTATCTGGATCTATGTTCATACTAACAGATCCAGAAGTTATCTATCTTGCAGGAGGTAATTATGAAGAATTTCTAAATTACAATTCTCAATATCTTATACAATGGGAAATGATAAAATATGCTTTAAAAAATAAATTTAAAAGATATAATTTTTATGGTATACCTGAAAAGTTGGATAAAAATAACCAAGAATATGGAGTGTATCAATTTAAGGCTGGTTTTAATGG
>CALVTA010000045.1 GCA_944359735.1 uncultured Bacilli bacterium
CTGTTTTCTGTGGATAACTTTACTTATAAGTTAACTGAAAAGGAGTTTTCCACAAATCCTTACTTAAAAATAATTACTTATGTGGAAAAAGATAAAATAATAGGTTTTCTTTTGTACAGTCTTATCTATGATAGAATTGAAATAGAACAATTTGAAGTAATTGTTAAAGAACGTGGTAAAGGTATAGGAGATAAATTATTAGAATATCTAATAGAAGAGTATAAAGATACAGATATTAAAAATATAACATTAGAAGTTAAAGAAGATAATATATCTGCAATTAATTTATATAAAAAATATGACTTTAAAAAAGTATCTACTAGAGAAAAATACTATGATGGTGCTAACGGTATTCTAATGGAAAAGAAATTCATATAATAAGGACTCTTAAACTTTAAAAAAAGAGTCTTTTATGTTAAAATAAAAGCGAGTTTGGGAGTGATAATGTGAAAGATGTATATATACTTGGAATAGAAAGCAGTTGTGATGAGACTAGTTGTTCCATCGTTAAAAATGGTATAGAGGAACTAGCTACTAGCACATCAAGTCAAATAGATATACATGAAAATTTTGGTGGTGTAGTACCTGAAATTGCTAGTCGTGAACATGTTAAAAATATAACTATAGTTATAGAAGATTGTTTAAAGAAAGCCAATATGAAGTTAGAAGATGTAAGTGCAATAGCTGTAACTTACGGGCCAGGATTGATTGGGAGTCTTTTAGTAGGATTACAAGCTGCTAAAACTCTAAGTTATATCTATAATAAACCTCTAGTGCCAGTTCATCATATTGCAGGTCATATCTATGCAAATAGTTTAGTAGAAGAATTAAAGTTTCCTCTAATCGCCCTAGTTGTTAGTGGAGGACATACAGAACTTATAAAAATGACTGACCATTTTAAGTTTGAAAAACTAGGTGGAACTCTGGATGATGCCATAGGTGAGTGTTATGATAAAGTGGCAAGAGTAATGGGGCTACCTTATCCAGGAGGACCAAAACTAGATAAATTATCTAAAGAAGGAAAACCTACTTATAAACTACCTATACCATTAAATGATGACTCTTATAATTTTTCATTTAGTGGATTAAAAAGCGCTGTAATAAATCTAAATCATAATGAAGAACAAAAAGGTAATGAAATAAATAAAGCAGACCTTGCTGCTTCTTTTCAAAAAGTTGCCGTCACAAGTATCGTCTCTAAGACTAAGAAAGCTTTAAAAAATTATAACATAAATAACTTGATAGTAGCAGGAGGAGTTGCCGCAAATTCTATTCTTAGAGAAGCCCTAAGTGATATGTGTAATGAAAATGATTTTAATTTATCCATACCACCACTTAAATATTGTACTGATAATGCTGCAATGATTGCTGCTGCTGGTTTTTATGCTTATAAATTAGGACGAAGAGCTGACTACAATCTAAATAGTTTATCGACAACACCTTTACAATAATATTTATGTAAATTTAAGTCTAACTTCACAAACTTTTAAAATAAAATTTCTTTTTAGTGTTACAATAATAATGTAAAGTAGAAAGGGATGATTACATGGATTTAAAAAAACTATTTGGTTATGAGGGAAAGACTGTTGTAATTACTGGTTCTGCCTCAGGAATGAGTAAATCTGCAACAGAATTTTTACTAGAACTAGGAGCGGAAGTTTATGCTATTGACATTAACCCTATTGATTTACCTGTAAAGAAAGCCTACAGGGCAGATTTAAGTAGTAAAGAAGAGATTGATAAGGTAATTGCAGATTTACCTACTAAAATTGATGCTTTATTCTTATGCCATGGTATTGCAGGATTCAAAGGAAAAGAATTATTAGTTCAAAAAGTAAACTTCTATAGTCAAAAATATATGACAGAACAGTTGCTTGATAGAATAACGGACCATGGTTCTGTTACTTATATCTCATCAGTTGGTGGTTTTGGTTGGCAACAAGTATATCCTAAAGCGGTTGAACTGATTAATTTAAAAACTTGGGATGAAGCGATGAAATGGTATGAAGAACATCCTAAAGAAATAGAAAGCTCTTATGTTTTCGCTAAACAATGTCTACTTTCATATGTTACATATAAATGTATGAGTGAAGAATTTATTGGAAGAAAGATAAGAATTAATGCTATTAATCCAGGAGATACAACTACAGGATTAACAGATGACTTCAATAAATCAACAAGTCCAACTGGTAATGCTGAAGAAGGTGCAGCGATGATTGAAAATATTTTCTTAAAAAGTTGGAACGGATATGCAGCAGAGCCTAAAGATATGGGATATCCTATGGTAGTTATAGGAAGTGATATATGTTCTTATATGTCAGGTCAGCTTATCTATATTGATTATGGACTAACTTCAAGTTGGGCAAGTATGGCACTACTGAATAACAATAATAAAACTATTGAAGAAATATCAAAGGATTCTAATGATTAGATCTATACTTAGATCTTTTTATTCTTTAGTAATAAAATCATGATATAATCCCTAGTTTGACAGCAAAAATATATTATTTAGTACTACTATATTTGTAAACAATTAACTTATATTAATTAAAAAATAATAAAAACTCTTAAAAATATCAAAATCTATGATATAATCAATAATAAAGGAGGTATTAGGATTGACAAATAGAATTATTTTAAATGGTACTTCATATTTTGGTTATAATGCAAGAGAAAGTCTTGTTAATGAGATTAAAGGAAGAGGTTACCAAAAAGCATTAGTTGTAACAGATAAAGCATTGTTAGATGCAAATGTTACAAGCAAGGTTACGACACTTTTAGATGAGATATCACTACCATACGATATATATAGTGATATTAAACCTAATCCTAATGTAGAAAATGTTAATGAAGGATTAGACGTTTTAAGAAACAGTAAAGCAGATTTTTTAATTGCTGTAGGAGGAGGTTCAGTTATTGATACTGCTAAATGTATGAGCATTATTATGACTAATCCAGAATTTAATGATGTTGTATCACTTGATGGAACTGCCACAACTAAAAATCCAGGTATGCCATTAATAGCTTTACCTACAACTGCAGGTACTGCTGCTGAAGTAACTATTAACTACGTTATTACTGATGATGAGAAAAAGAAGAAAATGGTTTGTGTTGACCCACATGATATTCCAGTAGTTGCTATCATTGATCCAGAACTTATGGCTACAATGCCTAAAAGTTTAGCTGCTGCTACAGGAATGGATGCCCTAACTCATGCTATGGAAGGATATATCACTAAGAGCGCATGGTTAATGACAGATATGTTCCATAAACAAGCTATGAATTTAATTTATCATAATCTTTCTAAAGCAGTTAATGAAAAAGATAAAGATGCTATTGAAAAAGTCGGTTATGGACAATATATTGCAGGCATGGGATTTTCTAATGTAGGACTTGGCATCGTTCATTCAATGGCTCACTCATTAGGAGCATATTTTGATACACCACATGGTCTTGCTAATGCTCTACTATTACCACATATTTTAAGATGGAATGGAGCTGTATGTGCCGATCGTTTTAGAGATATGGGACGTGAGTTTGGACTTGATATGGATAACTTAACAGATGAAGAAGCTGTTAACAAAGTTGCTGATGCAGTAGATGAATTAGCTAGAGTTGTAGGTATTCCAAAAACTCTAAAAGAAATAGGAATTCCATATGATGCTCTTGAAACACTAGCAGATCAAGCAATTAATGATGTTTGCACTAGTGGTAATCCAAGAGAAGTAACAAAAGATGATATCTTATATTTATACAAAGAAGCTTATGAATAAAAGAAGTAAATAAAAAGGGAGGAGATTTTTCATGTTAAAAACAAAAGTTGGGTATTCAACCCTAAAAGATTCTTATGCAAAGGGGAAAGAGGCTGCTAAAAATGCTGTAACTGGTATGCGTCCAAAATTAGGAATGATGTACTGTTCTTGTAATGACGATGTTGAAGAAGTAGTAAATGGTGCAATGTCATCAATGAAAGGTGCTCCAATAATCGGTTGTACTAGTAGCGGTATGATTATGACTAATGATGGAATAATTGAAAGTGAAGATGGTTTTGCCGGACTAATGGCTTTTGATGATAAAAATATGAATATTGGTGTAGCAGCACACAAAGCAGGAAAAAATGCTAGAGAAATAGGTCGAAAAGTAGCACGCGCTGCTGTAGAAAATGCTGGAGAAAACTATTCACCAAACTATTTCTATATGGTAGCAAGCCCAAAAGAAGAAGAAGATTATCTAATGGGTATTCAAGATGTTATTGGACGTGTTCCAATGTTTGGAGGTTCTGCAGCTGATGATACTGTAGAAGGAAACTGGAAAGTATTCTGCAATGATCAAGTATTCTCAGATGGTGTTGCTGTTGCCTTCTTCTATACCGATAATGATATCGTAACATCTTATACAGGTGCTTACCGTGATACTGAAAACTATGGTCTAATTACAGAAGTTAAAAATGACCGTACTTTAGTTAAAATCGATGGAGTATCTGCACTTAAAAAATATGCTGATTGGATTGGTAAGAAACCTAGTGAGTTAAAAGGACAAAATCTATTGTCAGCATCTATTACTAAACCATTAGGTGTAAAAGATCCACTTGGAAACTTAACAGTGGTTCGTCATCCAATGTTTGGAGATGATATGGGAACTAGAACTACTACAGATGATGTTATTAACTTAGGTAACAAAGTAGTAGAAAAAACTGCTATCGTTCAATTAGAAGCTACAGTAGATGAATTAATTAAATCTACTAAAACTACTCTAAAAGATGCAAAAAGTCAATTAACTACTGAACCAGCAGGATATTTTTTAGTTCATTGTGGAGGACGTAAACTTGGTATAGGAGACAAAATTGATAAAGTTTATAAAAACTTAGTTGAAGAAGCACGTGGTGTTCCATTTATTACTGTTTTCACTTTCGGTGAATATGGATACGATGAACATTCTGCTAACATTTGTGGTGGATTAATGTTATCATTTACAGCCTTTGGCGAAGAATAGGAGGGTTAAATGAAGAATTTAATAGGAGGAAGACTAGTTGATGCTAGTGATGGAAAAGTAATTGAGGTAACTAATCCTGCAACAGGAGAGTTAATCGATACTGTTCCTAATGCTACAGAACAAGATGTTGACATGTGTGTAAAAGAGGCTGTGTCTGCCCAGAAAGAATGGGCTAAAATGCCTATGCATGAACGTGGCGACATTCTTTATAAATTTGTTGATTTAGTAGAAGCGAAAGCAGAAGAGTTAGCTCTACTTCTATCTAAAGAAACAGGTAAACCAATTAAGGAAGCAAGAGTAGAGATTGCAAATACAAGAAGTTTTGTTTATGGTTATGTAGAAAAAGCAAAACACGAGTATGGAAATGTTATTCCAGCAGGAACAGAAAAAGGTCAAGAGAAAACAATTCAAATGACTTTCCAAGAACCTCTAGGAGTAGTAGGTTGTATTATTCCGTTTAACTTTCCATGTGATTTATTTGGTCAAAAAGTTCCAAGTGCTCTTATCATGGGCAATAGTGTTATTGTTAAACCATCTACATATAATCCATTAACACTACATACTTACTGTAATTTACTAATGGAAGCAGGAGTTCCAGCTGGAGTAATCAACTGTATCTCAGGTGATGGTCCTACTACTGGAGAATATCTTGCCAAACATCCTATGGTAAATTTAATGACAGTTACAGGAAGTACTGCTGTTGGTAGTGAAGTAATGGCAAACTGTGCTAAGAACATTACTCATGTCATGCTAGAATTAGGTGGAAATGATGCTTTCATCGTTATGAATGATGCTGATATGGACCTAGTTATCGATGAAATGGTATGGGGAAGACTTTATAACACAGGCCAAGTATGTTGTGCTAGTAAAAGATTCTTAGTTCAAAAAGATATTAAAGATGAATTTATTAGACGTGCTGTTGAAAAGATAAAAACTCTAAAAGTTGCTATGCCACAAGGAGAGGATGCTGATATTGGTTGCCTAATTAACGAAAAGGCTGCAATTAGAGTTCAAGATCAAATAAAAAAGACTATTGAACAAGGTGCTAAACTTGTCTATGGTGGTAGAAGAAATGGAGCTTTCTTAGAACCAGCAGTTCTAGATAATGTTACTCGTGATATGGACGTTATGAAAGATATGGAAATATTTGGACCAGTTATTCCTGTATGCAGTTTTGATACTGTTGAAGAGGCTATTGAAATAGCTAATCAAAGTAGTTACGGACTATGTGGAAATATCATGACTCGTGATATGAAAACAGCTTTCAAAGTTGCTAATGCTCTTGAAGTTGGAGGAGCAGTTATCAATGGATCCAGTTTCTTCCGTGCTGCTGAAATGCCATTTGGTGGTTGGAAACATTCAGGACTTGGTAACGAAGGAATATCTACAACTCTAAAAGAAATGAGTAGAACAAAGACAATAGTCTTAAAGAATATATTAGATTAGATTTAAGTAATTTACTTAAGTCTTTTTCTTTATGGTATAATTTATTTAGAGGTGATTAAAATTACAACTAAAGATGAATTAGATAAAATACATAGAAATTTAACTATAACTTTAGAGAAATATATTAAAACAATAATAAGTACATATGGTAGCTTTATATCTAACGAACGTTTTGAATATCTTTCTAATATCAAAGATTATAGCAACATTATTCAGATTTTTGATTATAGTTCTATTAACGGCTATGCTAATAATAAATATATAGCTTTACCATTAAGTGCTGATAAAGCTTTTGATGAGTTAAAAAAGATAACTGGTTATGGAACCGATGAGAATCATAAAGTTTATGATAGCACCAATCTGATTATAAATGACAATACTTTTATGACATATATTAATCATGTTATAAAAAAAGGAATGACACTAGAAGAGTATTTCGAAGATTTATTATTACATGAAACAATGCATTTTTGTGGTAGTGGAGGTAATAACGCACTTAAGGAAGGTATAAATGAACTATTAACAAGAAAAATAGCTTTAGAAAATAATTTTAAAACAAGTGGTTGTGGTTATCCAAAAGAAGTCAAGATAGTTTATACTCTTCAAGAAATATTAGGAGAAGATATAATTAATCAAATAGCTTTTATAAATAATGAATTAGATATTTTAAATTACTTAGAAGATACTATAGGTAAAGAAGCAAGTGATTTATATCTAGATATTTCGAGCATTATGAATAATGAATTTCAGAAAAAGTATTATAAAAAAATGAATACTTATAATGGATTAGAAGGAATTAAGAAAAAGATAGAAAATTATCAAACTATTGATTATACAAAAGCATATGAACTTATAGAAGAATATAATAAAAATATGAAGTAAGTGAAAGTAATCATCAAAAATTATGAAACAATAATATTGACATAGACCACACTTTAAGTGCTATTATAACTGCGAAAGGAAGTAATAAAATGACTATAAAAGAAGTAGCAGAAAAATTTGATATGACTAATGATACTTTAAGATATTATGAAAAAATAGGACTAATAGGACCAGTTAAGAAAAATAGTAGTGGTATTAGAGACTATAGTAAAAACGATTTAAAAAGAATAGAGTTTATTAAATGTATGCGTAGTGCTGGGATTTCTATAGAAGTATTAAAGAAATATGTTGATTTATATGATAAAGGAGAAAGTACTAAAGATATACGCCAGCAATTATTAGAAAAAGAAAAAGAAAAGCTAGAAGAAAAGATTAAAACAATGACAGAAGCTTTAGATAAACTTAAATATAAGATAGAACTATATAAGACAGACAAGTTAGATAAATATTTATAAAAGTAAACATTAATTATTCTGATAATTATTCTACTTTAATAAGTGAAACAACAAAAGGAATTAGAGAAGTTAAGTCGCTTGATTTAAAGAAAAAATGTGCTGATATTTTTGATAAAGATATAGATAATCTAAGAGATATAAGAACAACTAGAAGATTACTTGGTAAAAAAGTTAATACAGCTAAATGGACTATTAGAATAATAGGAGATGCTATTATATTATTGTATATTATAAATAATGTTAGATTACAAGTATTTGATGTAGAAACAGCAATGCTAATTATTACTTATATGACTACTATTGTTGATGATGTTTTTCATAGAATAATTGAACATGATTTTGGTATTTCTGAATTTACTGCCAATATGAAACGAATAAAATGGCTTTTAGAAGATAATGAACTAGAAAAGGAAAAATTTGGGCAAGGTAACTTTAATAATATACAAGGAGTTATTGAATTTAAAAATGTAAACTTTAAATATAATAATACAGAAACAGAAGCCTTGCATAATATAAATTTTAAAATAAAAGATAATTCTAAAACAGCAATTATAGGTATGAGTGGAGGAGGTAAATCAACTATATTTAAATTGCTTTTAAAACAATATGACAATTATAAAGGAAAAATATTAATAGATAATAAAGATATCAGAAATTTTAATGAAAAAAGTTTAAGAAAGGCTATAACGATAGTTAACCAGGAACCCATACTTTTCAATATGAGTATTAAAGAAAACTTGTTAATGGTAAATAGTAAAGCTACTATTAATGATATTAAAAGGGCTTGTAAGCTTGCTAATATTGATGAGTTTATAGAAAGTTTACCAAATAAATATGATGAAATAATTGAAGAAAATACAACTAATATATCAGTAGGTCAAAAGCAAAGGATTGCTATAGCAAGGGCTATATTAAAAGATACACCCATAATTCTTTTTGATGAAGTAACTAGTGCTTTAGATAAAAGAAGTAAAAAAGAAATAGAAAAAACAATTGAAGAATTATCAAAGACAAAAACTGTAATTGTAATTGCACACACATTAGATAGTATTAAAAACTATGACAAAATTTTGGTTATAAAAGAGGGAAAGCTAATAGAAGAAGGTAATAATAAAGAATTATTAGATAGCAAGGGCTTTTATTATGCTTTAACTAATTTATAATAAAAACTGCTAACTCCTCAGTTAACAGTTTTCTTTTGTATAAACTTCTCAAGTAAACAAATAAGATAATAGAATAAGAATGCTAAAACACCTAGAACAATAACAGAAGCAATTACAAGATCTATATTAAATACTTGCGTACCATACATTATTAAGTAACCTAATCCTTTTTTAGATACAAGTAGTTCTCCCATAATAACACCGATGTAACACATATAGGGAGAATGAAAAGCATTTTAGTAAAGAACTTGCTAGAAATGGAGTAAATATGGGAAAAGTAACTTGTCCATTTTGTAATAG
>CALVTA010000046.1 GCA_944359735.1 uncultured Bacilli bacterium
AGATATTTGGAGGTGTTAATGTAAGTGATAGATGTTATTGATGCTGAAGATTTAAAAATAAAGATTAAAACAAAAGCCCATGAAAACCATTTAGAGCCACAAGATATAATGCAGATGTACTTTTTTGAAAGATTATTATATCGAATTGGAATTAGTAAATACAAATATAATTTCATATTAAAAGGTGGACTTTTATTATCTGCAATATTTGGTGATGAACGTAGGACTACTCAAGATATGGATACAATGTTAAAAGGAATACCGTTAGACGCTAAAATATTAGAAAAAATAATAAAAGAAATAATAAGTATTGATGGTAAAGATGGAATAACTTTTGAAATTGTTAATATTAAAGATATTAGACTAATAGATAAATATGGTGGATTAAAAGTTAAATTAATTGGATATAAAGAGCATTTAAGAGTGCCACTATCAATCGATGTCACCGTAGGAGATCCTATTACACCTAAAGAATTAAAATTTAAATATAAATGCATGTTTGATGATTCTTATATTAATATTATGGCTTTTAATAAAGAAACTATTATAGCTGAAAAGTTTGAAACATTTATTACTGACAATATTATGAACACAAGAGCAAAGGATTTTTATGATTTGTATATTTTATTAACTAGATTTTATGACGATATTAATAAAGATGATTTGTTAAAAGCGATAAAAAATACTTTTGAAAGACGAGTATCTAAATTCGATATAAATATGATTATTTCTAATTTTGATTTAATAAAAAATAGCGAAAGATTAAAAAATAATTTTAATAGATATAAACTTAAAAAGATTTATGTAAAAGACATAAGCTATGAAGATGTTATGGATGCCATAGAAATAATTATAAAATTACTTCAAAAAGAGCTTACACCAGTATCTTAATACAAAATGTTAACATAGAAATGTGTTAGCATTTTTTTATAATTGGGAGGTTGGTAGTTATACGCATTTTATAAATAAAAATAAAAAAAGAAAGGAATGAATAGTATGAGAGTTAATGTGACAAAAAGAGGAAAGGTCTACCAGTATAAATTTGAAATTGCAAAAATAAATGGGAAAAGAAAGTTTATCAATAAATCAGGGTTTAGAACAAAAAATGAAGCATATATTGCTGGAATGAAAGCATATGATGAATATATTAATGGTGGAGTTAATAAACAGGCAAATATGACATACGCTGACTATTTAGATTATTGGATGAGTGAATATTTTTAAATTAATTTTAAGTATTCCACAGCGAAAAGATATAAAGAAACTTTTAAAACAATAAAAGCAGAATTAGGAAAATATATGTTATATTCAATAACCCCATATTTACTAAATCAAGCTTTATTAAAATTATCACAAAAAGTAAAAACAAAAGATTCTTTAAGAATTTATCAAAAAGTAATAAAAAGTTCTTTTAGAGATGCAACAAATTACTTTGGATTTTTAAAGTATAATCCAGCTATTGAACTATCAATTCCTAGAGTTCTATCATATGGTTTAAAAAAAACAGAATAAATCATATTTACACTAATGAAGAAATAGAAAAAATTTTAACTAAATTCAAAGAAAACAAAACTTTTATATATGCATTTTTAGTAGCGTGTTTTACAGGTATGAGAACAGGAGAAGTGCGTGCATTAACTTGGGATGATATAGATTTTGAAAATAGAATTATAAAAATTAATAAAACAGTTTATTGCAAAACAAAAGACAATAAAGGAAGATGGTTTCCTGGCACAACAAAAACTGATGGTAGTGATAGAGAAGTATATATGTGTGAAACTTTATTGAAAGTATTGAAAAATTATCAACATTATCAGAGTAATAATAGAAAAAAGCATAAAACAAAATATTATGATTACTATCTGGAAGAGGTTAAAAACAAGTATGGCAAAGTAGTAGAAAATAGAATAGGTGAGCTGAAATACAAGTCAAAGAAGAAAGGGGAAATAAATTTAGTGTTTGTTAAAGATAATGGAAGATACATAGGTACGGATTTAATTCGTTATCCTTATAGGATTATACATCATGAACTAGGCATAAATAATTGCCGGTTCTATGACTTAATAGGGAGTTTTGCAACTAAAACTTTAAGAAGTGGTGTGGAGATTAAAGATGTCGCTGAAGTATTAGGCCATAGTAGATTGGAAACTACAGAAAATTATTATGTTTCAACGACTAAAGAATCAAAGAAATATGTTAGCAATGTATTTGAAAAACAAATCGATGAAGAAATAATAAAAAAATTCATTAAGTAATTAGTTTATAACAGATAGATATGGTATAATATATTTCATTAGATTTCGGAGAGTGATAAAAATGGCAACGATAAATAAAGATGATTTTTATGATGTTTTAAAAGAACCAACAAGAGAAAACTTTAGAATTTTACTACAAAATCAAATGGGCGAAGAGGATTATTTGGATTTTAAAAAAGAATGGCCGGAAAAAGAAAAAATAGCAAAGCATATTTTAGCAATTGCAAATAGTGGTGGTGGATGTATTATTTTTGGTATTGAACAAAAAGAAGATGGAACATTTGAGCAAAATGGTCTATCTAAGTTAAAAGATCCATCTGATTTAAGAAGGGAAGTAAAGAGATATTTACCGCCAGCTTTAAAATATATGATTAGAAACTTTGTATATGAAAATTCTGAATATGAAGCATTAGTTGGAAAAAAGTTTCAAATATTAATAATAGATGATAATCCACTAGAATTACCATATATTTGCTGTAAGGACGGAACTATTTTATCTGATGGGGACATCTATATTAGGAAAGGGACAGAAAGTGTTAAGGCTAATAATTATGATATTGATAAAATGATTCAAAGAAAAATGAACGAATCAAAAATACCGAGACGAAATACTTTGAATTTGGAAGACCACTTAAGCCAATTAAAAACATTATATTCAGAACTGACATATACTACAAATACTAGCGAAATTTTAAAAGGAATGGCAAGTATAATAACTAGTTTTTTAGGAACAAAAGTTACGCAAAAAAAAGAATGTTATCCAAAAGAGGATTATGATGATTTTATTGTTAGAATGTTAAATAAAAAGAAAAAAAGAATTGAGGAAGAGTTAGATATATAAGTAAGTAAAAAATATAATAAAAACGTAAACGGATGCACACAATGTTTCCATTTTGTTTCCAAATTACAAAACAAACATAGTACTCATAGTACTATAAATGCCATAAATATTTTTCTTACTTGTGCCACAAAACCTTGGAATACCAGTAATTATGCAAATAACATAAATACTATAAATATTTGGATTTCTTGAACATGTGGAAGTGGTAAAAAATATAAACAGTGTTGTGGAAAGAATGCATAAACCCTTATAAAATAAGGATTTTACAAAAATAAGACAAGTTTAAAAAGGTGATAAAATCGCTAAATAATTGAATTTGTCCACATTTGTCTACATGATAAAATAAAGACAAAATTATATAATAGGAGGTCAAAATGACTAACAGAGAAATAATAGATAGAATTAAAAAATTATCAACCCAAGAGCAAAGAAATATATCTTACGAAGAATTGATAAAAATTATAGAATCATTATCAGCAGATGAGATTATAGAGTTAAGTAATGTAATAGGATACCCTGTTTTTACAAGACTGTGTATGGGAGTTCTTAAACATAGATTTGTTTTATTACAAGATGGGGCTGCTGCTGTTATTGTAAATGAGAAAGGGCAAATATTATTACAAAGTAGAGCAGATAGAGATAAATGGGGATTACCAGGCGGATGTCAAGAATTAGGAGAAAGATTCCAAGATACTATTATCAGAGAAATAAAAGAAGAAACTAATTTAGACGTTAATGAAGAGGATTTAGAACTAATCGATATAGTATCAGGTTCATCAAGAAGAAATGATTATCCAAATGGCGATGTAGTAATAAATAATACAGTACTATTTTGTGTTAGAAATTATTCTGGAGAATTAAAGTGGAATAGTGAATCTAAAAACATGAAATTCTTTGATATAGATAATTTACCAAAGAATCAAAATGATCCGGATTTAATTGAAATATATATTAAGAAATTAAACAAAAAGACAAGATAGAGATGTAATATATATTAAAGTACCCATAGCGGACTTTAATAATATTTGGCATGAGTACTTTTATATATGAAAATTAAAAAAATTTATAATGGTAATAATAAAGTTTTAAATGACAACCTTATATGTGAAAAACAAACGGAATGTGGACATTGTCCACAATTTGTCCACAGTAGAGAAATATTTATAATAAAAATAATACTAATAACACAGATAATATAGGAATTACCTAGTCTTAAAAATTTAGAAATATCAATAATATTATAAATATTGATAGTATTGATAATATAAGAAAATTAACTTCATGTGGTTCAGGAAAAAAATAATAATTGCTGTGGCAAATAGTTGTTAAGCTCTTTATTTATGATGATTTCTGAATGTTGAAAACAATTATTCAAAATAATCATAATAACAAATAGGAGCATAAATACTATAAATAACAATTACTATATAGGTGGTATTAATGAATAATAAAATAAAACAATTAATTATTGATATATTAAATACACTTAATATAAATATTTACATGAAAAAGAAGAAAAAACTTAAAAAAATAGAAAATAAAAATTATTCATCTAATATTAGAAATAACATAACTACAAAATTTGGAACAAGCATTAATTATCAGATAATTGATTTAATAGAAATTTTTAAAGCTTCCAAAACATCAAAAGAATTTTTACAGAATAAAAAAACTTATTTTAAATCTCAAAGTGATATTTTCCCGGCCTAGACAATTGCAATTATAATGAAATTTTTAATATATATAATAATATTATTAATAATTGTGATGCCATTACGCCTGAAATAGAATTTAAAATGACTTTAACTGTTAGAGATAATTTACCATTATTTATTAACAAAGGAAAAATAAATGAAAAAATATTTAATTTTAGTTACTTTGATAAAATTGTAAATTTTGCCACAGAAAATAATATGCAAATAAGATTACATACATTAGTGTGGCACAAACATTTTCCAAAAATATTGGAAAGTTGTAATAGAGAACAATGTCTTCAATTTTTAGATACATATTTTTATAATATTACTAACAGATATAGTGAAAAAATTTTTTCCTCTATTGATGTATTAAATGAAATATGTTCAGATATAAATTCCGAAGAGTTTAAAAATGGAGAAATACTTAGAAGATCACCATGGAAAGATAAATTGGGTAATAAATATTATTTAGATATACTTAAATTAGCAAGAAAATATTTTCCTTATAGTAATTTGGTATATAATGAATATGATGAAATTAATGAGAAAAAAAGACAAAATATGATATCAATAGTTAATGAAATAAAATTAGAAGAAAGTATTAGTGAAACAGAATTATTAAACTCAATTGGCTTACAATCTCATTATCATGAATATACTAAAGACGAAGAAATCAAAAAAGCATATAAAGAATTATCATCATTAAATAAAAGTTTACAAATTAGTGAATTGGATATAACTAAAATAAATAGTAATGATGATATACAAATTAATAGAATCACAGGAACAATATTAGAGTGTGCTATATCATTTGACGTTGACTATATTACTTGTTGGGGACCTTCATCTAAAATATCATGGCAATCAAATAAGGTAAGAACATTTTTAGATAAAAAGGGAAATATTGATAAAAGTTTTAAAAAATTTGTTAATGCATATAGTATGAAAAGTCACTGGATAAACAATGACATTAATATTCATACTAAAGAAAAATAACACAATTATAAATTTTTAAATATAAGTATATTACTATTGGAAAATGGATGAGAAAAGAAGTTAAAAAATATAATAGAATATATCATTTAAATACAAAAATAAGGAGCTTAATTAAGCTCCTATATCTATTTACAGAGGATCTTCACACTTAATAGTGAACCTTCCTCATTAATAATATATGTAGATTTATTTAAAATATACAAAATAATTTCCTATTTAAAAAAGTTAAATTATATGGAAATTAAAACAGGAATGCTTTTTTTGAAGTAGCGAGAAGACGTAGTTATTACTGTAAAGGTAAAACTGAATCTGTTGATATGACTAGAGAAATAATTGATAAAATTTTAAAAATTCCTGACTATAAGATGAAGTCTGTTGTCCAATGGGCTTCTTTTTTTCTGGAAATATTTGTTATAAAAATAAATATCTTGTATAATACTAATAAAGAGAGTTGGTAAGAATGAATAAAAATGAATTAATAAGAGAATTAACAAGTGAAAAAGAAGAAATATTAAGTTTATGGAGGTCACTTTGACACTGATAATAAAATAAAAGAACAAGAAAATTTAGAAAAAGAAACTACTAAAGAAGATTTTTGGAGTGACCCTAGTAAAGCAGAAACTACTATTAGTGAGTTAAAAAGTATAAGAGAAAGGACATCCAAGTTAATAGATTTAAAGAAAAAAATATTAGATTCCTTAGAACTACTAGAAATGTTAGATGAAGAAAGTGATACTGATTTATTAAGGTCTATTGAAGAAGACAATAAAACAATAAAGGCTGACTTAAACGATTTAAGTATCTATTTATTATTTAATAAACCATATGATAAAAATAATTGTATTATTGAAATACACCCTGGAGCAGGAGGAACAGAATCTTGTGACTGGGCTAATATGCTTTATAGAATGTATACAAGATACTGTGAAAAAAAGAATTTTAAAATAGAACTTCTTGACTATCAAGCTGGTGAAGAAGCAGGAATTAAAAGTGTTTCCTTTAAAGTAAAAGGTAATTATGCCTATGGTTATTTAAAAAATGAAAAAGGAGTTCATCGGTTAGTTAGGATATCACCATTTGATTCCTCTAATCGCCGTCATACTTCATTTGCAAGTATTGACATAACTCCAGAGATTTCTAAAGATATAAAAATAGATATAAATGAAAAGGATTTAAAAATAGATGTATATCGTTCAACTGGAGCAGGAGGTCAAGGAGTAAATACTACAGATAGTGCAGTACGCATTACTCATTTACCAACTAAAATAGTTGTAACTTGTCAGAATGAAAGAAGTCAAATTCAAAATAAAGAAACAGCTCTCCAAGTGCTAAAAAGCAAATTATATGTATTAGAGGAACAAAAAAAAGAAGAAGAACTAGCAAAAGAAAAAGGATTACAATCTAATATAGATTTTGGTAGTCAGATAAGAAGTTATATATTACATCCTTATTCATTGGTTAAAGACCATAGAACTAATTATGAAACTAGTGATACAAAACATGTTTTAGATGGAAACTTAGATAATTTTATAGAATGCAGTCTAAAAGGAGGTTTAAATGGAAATAAAGCATAAAATTAAAATCAAAGAATTAATAGAATTTATTATAGGTTGCCTTTTAGTTGCTCTATCATTTAATCTTTTTATGTCGCCCAATAATTTAGTAGCAGGAGGAGTAAGTGGTTTTTCTTTGATATTAAAACATTTTTTTGGTATTAATCCTTCTTTAATAATATCTGTTTCTAATATTTTATTAATTATTTTATCATTTTTAATACTAGGTAAAGAGAAAACTAAAATGACAATATTAGGGTCTATTCTTTTTCCAATCTTTGTTAGCTTAACAGAACACTTATCTACTTATATAAGTTTTAAAGAAAGCGAACTTATATTAATTGCTATCTTTGGAGGATCTTTACAAGGCTTAGGAGCAGGATTAATTTTTAGAGCAGGATATTCTACCGGTGGAACTGATATTTTAAATATGATTGTTTCAAAGATATTTAAAATAAGCTTAGGCAATAGTATGTTTTTTACAGATGGATTAATAATTTTAATAGGAGCCTTCGTATTTGGTTTTAATCATTTAATGTATTCACTAATAATCTTATATCTAATTTCTACAATTACTGATAAAGTTGTCTTGGGTATTTCAGATTCTAAAGCATTCTATATAATAACAGATAATGAAAAAGAAGTAAAAAACTTTGTTATTAATGAGCTGCATCATGGGGTTACTGAGTTTAAAGCAACAGGAGGTTATAACAGTGAAAATCAAACAGTTTTAATGAGTGTTGTTCCAACAAGAGAGTATTATAAGTTAAAAGAAGGAATTCATAATATAGATAAAAATGCTTTTTTTGTTGTGATGGATTCTTATGAAGTAAAAGGTGGTGCTTAATTGTGTTAAAAATAGATAAGACTAAACTATGGTATAGGTATGGAGTTTTAATATTTAGTCTTTTTATTTCATCATTAGTATTTAATCTTTTATTATATCCGACAGATTTAGTAACAGGAGGAATGAATGGTGTTGCCATAATAATAAATCATCTCTTTGATATATCTCCATCTCTAATTATATTAATAGGTTCAACTATTTTATTAGTCATAAGTTATCTATTCTTAGGACTAGAGCAAACAGGAGGCTCCCTAGTTGCTACTTTAGTTTATCCTTTGTTTGTATCATTAACAGAACCATTAGCAAGATATATTGTAATAGACACATCAGATTTAATCTTAATGAGTATCTTAATAGGAATACTTCTAGGAATAACTAATGGACTTATGTATAAAGTGGGGTTTAGTAATGGAGGACTAAATATAATTAGTCAAATAGTTTATAAATATTTTCATATTTCCCTTGCTAAAAGCACAATGTTTATTAACTTTGTTGTCGTTTTAATAGGTGGTGTCTATTTTGGATTTAATATGATGTTATATGCTTTTATAATTATTTATATTAGTGGTTATGTTATAGACAAAGTAATACTAGGAATTTCTTCTAAAAAAGCCTTTTATATAACTACAAATAAAGAGGAAGCTGTAAAAGAATACCTAATAAATAATCTTCATCACACTGTTACTATCTTTGATGTTAAAGGAGGATTTTTAAAAAAGAAAAGAAGAGTATTATTGGCAGTTATTCCAACAAGAGACTATTTTAAATTAAAAGAAGGAATAAAAGAAATAGATCCGAAGTCATTTTTTATCGTTACTAACGCTTATGAAGTAAAAGGAGGAGTTTAAAATAATTAATACAGATTGAGGAATAAATAAATTATTCCTCCTTTTTATTTAAATAAATGTCAAGTAAAAAATGGCAATACAGTAAAAAAGAGTAAATTTTTTTCGCAATAAATTTGATATAATTACTACATAATAAAAAGGTGGTATGTAGTAA
>CALVTA010000047.1 GCA_944359735.1 uncultured Bacilli bacterium
CTCTAATACTTAATTCAAATCTTTTTTTACTTGGTCTAGCCATTTTTCATCCCTCTTTATATATAAGGGTACCATAATTTAACTCAAAATCAAATTTCTAATAAAAAAACAATAGAATTTTCTTTTAATTAAAGGCTTATTCTACTGTTTTTATTTTATTTCATGTTTTTATCCTGATAAATTTGACGCTAAAAAGGCAGTTTGAGTCGGAGAATAAACTTCCATAATGGCATATCATTAGAGATATTAAGTCTTGGTATTTCATAATTATTATCAAAAAAATACATTTTTCTATGTTTGGTAGAAGGACCAAATGTAAAAGCTAATTTGTAATCTTCCTCTTTTAAAACATCAATGATATTGTCATTATAAGCACCATAAGGATAGGCAAAAAATTTACTATTAATCACTTCTTCCATTTTTTTAAAATCTTCTTTTATTGCTACTTTATCTTGTTTTATAGCACCTTCTTTATGCAAGTCATATGAATGTGATGCTATTTCTATATTTTTATATTCTTCTTTTACCTTCTTTATAGTATCTATAGTCATATAAGGAGAATTTTCTTTTTTTACATTTTCACCAATATAAAATACAACTGCATTCATATTATACTTTTTTAATAATGGAAAAGCTAAATCATAGTTTGATTGATATCCATCATCCATAGTTATTAAAACACTCTTTAATGGTAGTTTTCTTTTTCCTTGTTTATATTCATAGAGTTGATTTAACGTAAGAGTATGATAATTATGTTCTTTTAAATATTTTAGTTGTTCTTCAAACTTATCAATATTAATTGTAAGATTATCTTTAGAATCTTTTTCCATTGTAAAACTATGGTAACCTAACACTGCTATAGGTTTATACCGAAGATAAAATATTAAAAAAAGAGAGATTAATGCGACAATAATTATAATAATAATGACAGTTTTTTTATTCATATATACCTTGCCTCTTTATATATTAAATTTATCTGACGTTTTAAGTTTATCATTATGATAGTTATTAGTCAATTGTGTAGATATCATATTTCGTCTTATCAACAAAAAAGGAATAGGCTATCCTATTCCATAAATTCATCCTCTAACTTTTCTAATGGTTCTTCATCAGCAAATTCATCTTCCAAAGTATACTCGATATCACGGTACTTTTTTAATCCTGTTCCTGCTGGAATTAGTTTACCAATCAAAACGTTTTCCTTTAAGCCTTCAAGATCATCGACTTTACCATGAATTGCAGCATCTGTTAAGATTCTTGTTGTTTCTTGGAATGATGCGGCTGATAAGAAAGAATCTGTTTCAAGAGAAGCTTTAGTAATACCGAGTAGTACTGGACGACCTGTAGCAGGACGTTTACCATTAATTATTACTTCCTTATTTCCTTCTGTAAACTCTCTAAAGTTAACTAAAGATCCAGGTAAGAATTTAGTATCTCCACCTTCTACGATTCTAATCTTAGAAATCATACGACGAGCGATAATTTCAATATGTTTATCAGCAATATCCACACCTTGAGAACGATAAGTATTTTGTACTTCTTTTAAAATATATTCTTGAGTTGTGATTGGATCTGTTACATCTAGTAATTCTTTTGGTGAGATAGCACCTTCTGTTAACTTATCTCCACAGTTTACTGTATCTCCTTTTTCAACGCAAAGCTTAGCTCCATAGTTTGTCACATGTTCTTTAGTTTCAACTTTATTAGTAATACTAATTTTATATTTTCCATGATCTTCAGTAATCTTTGTAACTTTTCCATCAATTTCGGCGATAGTAGCTTTACCTTTAGGGTTACGTGCTTCAAATAACTCTTGAACACGAGGTAGACCTTGAGTAATATCTTCTCCTCCGGCAACACCACCTGTATGGAAAGTACGCATAGTAAGTTGTGTTCCTGGTTCTCCAATTGATTGAGCAGCCATAACTCCAACTGCTTCACCAATTTCTACAATGTTTCCAGTTGCGAGATTTCTACCATAACATTTACGACATACTCCCTTTTCGGTATTACATGTGAGAATTGTTCTAATTTCTACTTCTTCAATACCTGAATTTACTATTTTGTCAGCAATACTTTCAGTAATATATTCATCTTTATCAACAATTACTTCTTTAGTTTCTGGATTAATAACTTTTTTGCTAGCAAAACGTCCAACAATACGATCATATAAACTTTCAATAACCGTTCCTGTCTTTTCGTTAACAAAAGCACGAGCAACTACTCCTTGATCGGTACCACAATCATCTTCTTTAACGATAATATCTTGAGATACATCAACAAGACGACGAGTTAAATAACCAGAGTCAGCTGTTTTTAAGGCTGTATCAGCACTACCTTTTCTAGCAGAGTGAGTTGATAAGAAGAATTCTGATACTGATAGTCCTTCTTTAAAGTTTGAGATAACTGGTATTTCGATTGGATCTCCGTTTGGTTTTTGCATTAGTCCACGCATACCAGCAACTTGAGTAAACTGAGAAATACTACCACGTGCTTTAGAGTGCATCATTATAAATATTGGATTATCTACTTGTTCTTTAGAGATATCTTCAAGTTCAGCTTGAACTTTATCTTTAACTCCATACCAAGTTTCAATAACTTTTTCATGGCGCTCTTCTTCTGTAATTAAACCACGAGTATACTGCTTATTAATTTTATTAACTAAAGCTTGTCCTTCATCAATATATTCTTGTTTATGTTCGCTTGTTGCAACGTCACTCATTGATATTGTAATTCCAGCAATAGTTGAGTAATAGAAACCTAAATCTTTCATCTTATCAAGCATTTCTGATGTTTCTGTAGTCTTATAGCGTTTAAATACTTGATCTATTACTTTTTCAAGTGTTCCTTTAGCAAAAGGTTTTACTAAAGGCATTTTACTTATTTCTTCTTTAATATTAGATCCCTTTTCTAAGAAATATTTATTAGGAGTAATATTTTGAATATTATCATCAGTTGGCTCATTAATATATGGAAATGAATCTGGTAAGATTTCATTAAATTTAATTTTACCAACAGTAGTAATTAAATATTTACCCTTTTGAGATGAAGTAAATAGCTTATATTTAAAGGAATCAACTGGCACAGCTATTCTTGTATGAAGGGTAATTTCACGTCTTTCATAAGCCATTAAAGCTTCATTAGAATCTTTAAATACTCTTCCTTCTCCATCTTCGTCGGCCTTTTCCATAGTTATATAGTAGTTACCTAAGACCATATCTTGGGCTGGAGTAACAATTGGTTTTCCATCAGATGGTTTTAAGATATTGCCTGAACCTAACATTAACATTCTAGCTTCAGCTTGAGCTTCTTCTGATAATGGAACATGAACTGCCATTTGATCTCCATCGAAATCAGCATTGAAGGCAGGACAAACTAATGGATGTAATCTTATAGCTTTACCACCTACCAATATAGGTTCAAACGCTTGAATACCTAATCTATGTAAAGTAGGAGCTCTGTTTAATAGAACTGGATGTTCTTTAATTACATCTTCTACAATATCCCAAACTACTGGATCTCTATTTTCTATTAAACGTTTAGCAGCTTTAATATTGTGAGCAATATCACGGTCTACCAAACCATTAATAACATGTGGCTTAAATAGTTCAAGTGCCATTTCTTTTGGGATACCACATTGATACATTTTTAAAGATGGTCCAACAACGATAACTGAACGACCAGAATAGTCAACACGTTTACCTAATAAGTTTTGACGGAAACGTCCTTGTTTACCCTTTAACATGCTAGAAAGTGATTTCAAAGCACGATTTCCTGCACCTGTTACACTTCTACCACGACGTCCATTGTCAAATAAAGCATCAACTGCTTCTTGTAACATTCTCTTTTCATTTTGAATAATGATACCAGGAGCACCTAAATCGATAAGTTTCTTTAAACGATTATTACGATTAATAACACGACGATATAAGTCATTTAAATCACTTGTAGCAAAACGTCCGCCATCAAGTTGAATCATAGGACGAAGTTCAGGTGGTATTACAGGGATGCAATCTAAAATCATCCACTCTGGTTTTTGATTAGAACGATAGAAAGCATCTAGAACATCTAGTCTTTTTAATAGTCTTGTTCTTTTTTGGCCTTGAGCATTTTCTAGTTCTTTATTAATTTCATCTATATCATGTTTTAAATCTACTTTTTTTAGTAATTCTTTAATAGCCTCAGCTCCCATGCCTACTTTGAAGCCATTACCGTATTTTTCATAGTAAGCACGATATTCTTTTTCTGATAGAGTTTGTTTGTTTTCAAGAGGTGCATTACCTTTATCTATTACAACATAACTAACAAAATATAGTACTTCTTCAAGGTCTCTTGGGCTCATGTCAAGAACAAGTCCCATTCTTGATGGTACACCTTTAAAAAACCAGATATGAGAAACAGGGCTAGCAAGTTCAATATGTCCCATTCTCTCACGTCTTACTTTAGATTTGGTTACTTCTACACCACAACGGTCACAAACAATATTCTTATAACGAACTCTTTTATATTTTCCACAAGCACATTCATAGTCTTTAGTTGGTCCAAAGATCTTTTCACAAAACAAACCATCACGTTCAGGACGAAGAGTACGATAGTTAATTGTTTCTGGTTTTTTTACTTCACCATATGACCATTCACGAATTTTTTCAGGAGATGCAATGCCAATTTTGATAGCATCAAATTTATTTACTTCTAACATTATTCATCATCTCCTTCATTTAATTCAATTTCTACTGTTTCTTCTGTTATTTCTTCTGTTAATTGGTCATCTATTAAATCATCTTTATTATTATCAATCTTAGTTATATTAATTTCTTCATTTAAAGGTTCACCTATATCATCATCATTTTCTTCTATTTGTTTCAAACCAAATGTTTCTCCCTCTTCATTTATAATAGAAACATCTAATCCTAAAGCTTGGAATTCTTTCATTAGAACTCTAAATGATTCTGGAACACCAGCTTGATTTATTTCTTCTCCTTTTACAATGGATTCATAAACCTTAACACGTCCAATTACATCATCTGACTTAACGGTCATCATTTCTTGAAGTGTATAAGCAGCTCCATATGCATATAAAGCCCAAACTTCCATTTCTCCAAATCTTTGGCCACCAAATTGAGCTTTACCACCAAGTGGTTGCTGAGTCACTAACGAGTAAGGTCCTGTACTTCTTGCATGTAGTTTATCATCTACCATGTGGTGTAGTTTAATCATATACATTACACCAACAGAGATACGGTTATCAAATGGTTCACCAGTACGTCCATCGTATAGAACAGTTTTACCATCAGGATCCATTCCAGCTTCTGCCATTATTTCTTCAATATCTGAAATATGTGCACCATCGAAAACTGGAGTTGCAATATGTACACCTAGCTTTTTAGCAGCCATACCCATATGTAATTCTAGAATTTGTCCTAAGTTCATACGAGATGGAACACCTTGTGGGTTTAACATAATATCTACTGGACGTCCATCTGGTAGATAAGGCATATCTTCTTGAGGTAATATTAGGGAAATAACACCCTTGTTACCATGACGACCTGACATTTTATCTCCTACTTGAATTTTACGTTTTTGGATAATGTATACTCTAATTACTTTAGAAACACCTGCTGGTAGTTCATCATTATCTTTACGAGAATATATTTTGATATCATGAACTATACCATCACCACCATGTGGAACACGTAAAGATGTATCTCTTACTTCTCGAGTTTTCTCTCCAAATATTGCGTGTAATAGTTTTTCTTCACTAGATAATTCAGCCATTCCTTTTGGTGTTACTTTACCAACTAAGATATCTCCTTCTTTTACTTCAGTACCTATTGTTATGATACCATGTTCATCAAGATTTTTCTTAGCTTCTTCGCTAACATTAGGAATATCACGAGTAATTTCCTCAGGTCCAAGTTTAGTTTCACGACATTGCATTTCATAGTCTTCTAGATGTAATGATGTGTATTTATCATCTTTAACTAAATTTTCATTTAGTATTACAGCATCTTCATAGTTATATCCATTATAAGTCATAAATGCTACTACTACGTTTTTACCCAAAGCAAGTTCTCCATTATCACAGCTATTACCATCAGCGATAATATCTCCCATTTTTACCTTATCCCCAACTCTAACAATTGGCCTTTGATGTGAACAAATACTAGAGTTAGCAAGTTCAAAGTTTGCAAGATAATATGTATCCTTACCTTTAGCATTTGCAATAATGATTTTTTTAGCATCAACATAATCAACAATACCATCTGCTTTAGCAACAATACAAACTCCTGAATCTTTAGCAGCGACATGTTCAACTCCTGTACCAATAAATGGAGCTTCTGTTTTTAATAGAGGCATCGCTTGACGTTGCATGTTGGCACCCATCAAAGCACGAGTAGCATCGTCATGTTCAAGGAATGGAATACAACTTGTTGTTACTGATACAACCTGTTGAGGTGATACGTCAATATAGTCAACTTGTTCTGGCTTGGCAAGAATGTTTTCATCACGAAATCTTGCAGCGACTGTTTTATCAATAATAACATTATCTTCATTAGTATTAACAGTTGATTGAGAGATAATGTAATCCTGTTCTTCATCTGCTGTTAAATATACTACTTCATCAGTTATTTTACAATCAACGACTTTACGATATGGGGTCATAATGAATCCATATTCATCTATTTTTGCATAACTTGCTAACGATGTAATAAGTCCAATGTTTTGTCCTTCAGGTGACTCGATAGGACAAATTCTACCATAGTGTGATGCATTAACGTCACGTACCTCTACACCCGCTCTATCACGAGAAAGCCCTCCTGGTCCTAAAGCTGACAAACGACGTTTATTAGTAAGTTCAGCGATAGGGTTAGTTTGATCCATGAATTGTGACAATTGAGATGAACCAAAGAACTCTTTCATAGCGGCAGTTACTGGCCTAATATTGATTAGAGTCTTAGGTGTTACTTCTTCCATTTCTTGAGTAGTCATTCGCTCACGAATAACACGTTCCATACGAGAAATACCAATTCTAAATTGATTTTGTAATAATTCTCCTACTTGTCTAATACGACGATTGCCCAAATGATCAATTTCGTCATAATTACCAACACCATGTAATAAATTTAAGTAATAAGAAGTTGCTGCATAAACATCTGAAATTGTTAGACGCTTAGAGTCTATTTCCTGATCATTACCAATAACAATTAGTTTTTTATTTTTATCATCTGGATCATAAATAGTAACTTTTTGAATTCTATTATACGTATCTAACTCATCATTAATTTTAACTTCTTCTAATCCATATCCATTAGCAAAGATTTCTCTTAAATCTTCTAGGATATCTTTAGTTACAACTGTTCCTTTAGCAAATTTAACTATACCATCTACAATAATGTCTTCTGCTAATGTTTGATTTAAAAGACGATCAACGATATTTAATTTACGATTAAATTTATAACGCCCTACTTTTGCAAGGTCATATCTAAATTCATCAAAGAATCTAGTTATAATATGGTTTTTAGATGAATCTAGTGTTGCTGGTTCACCTGGTCTTAATTTTTCATAGATTTCAATTAATGCTTCATCTAAATTTTTAGTAGCATCTTTAGCAATAGTGTTTTTAAGGAAATCATCTTCACCAAATAGTTTTAAAATATCATCATCACTAGAAAGTCCAAAAGCACGAAGTAATGTTGTTAGTGTTACTTTTCTAGTTCTATCAATTCTTACATATAATACATCTCTAGCATCTGCTTCAAATTCTAACCAAGTACCACGAGTTGGTATAATTTGTGAAGTGATTAATTCACGACCATTTTTATCAATTTCATGATTGAAATATACACTTGGTGAACGAACTAATTGTGAAACAATAACACGTTCTGCTCCATTTATTATAAATGTTCCACTATCAGTCATGATAGGCATATCACCAAGGAATATTTCTTGTTCTTTAACTTCACCTGTCTCACGATTAAAAAGACGCACTTCAACTTTTAGTGGTGCTGCATAAGTAGTTTCTCTATCTTTGCTAGCTTTAATAGAATATCTTGGTTCTTCAAAATGATAATCACCAAATTCTAAAGATAGTGTTCCTGAAAAGTTTTCAACTGGGAATAAATCTTCAAATACTTCTTTTATTCCTGTACTAACAAACCAATCATACGATTTTTTCTGAATTTCTAATAAATCCTTTAGCTCATAAGTATTTCTTATTCTTGAATAATTTCTTCTTTTACGTTTTTTTCCATATTCTACAATTTTATATGACACTCAAATTCACCCCATTACCATAGTTTTTTACATTTTATTATTTAAAAAAATAATACATTGCCAATTTATATTATTAACATATCTTTATCAACAAGTCAACATATTTTTGCACTAATTATGAAAAAACCTTTACTTTTATTAATAATACTTACATTATAATATTTTTTTAAGTCAGATATTGTTGAAAGTGCACCCTGTTCTTTTCTTATTACTAAGTATAAAACTCCGTTATTAGTTAGATAATTTCTAGCATTTAAAAGTATTTCATAGACTACTTTTTTACCTGCTCTAATTGGAGGATTAGTAATAATTGTATTATATTTTTTATTAATATTTTCATAGCAGTTACTTTCAAAAATATTTATATTAGAACATTTATTTTCTTTAACATTTCGCTTAGATAAATGTAAGGCTCTTTTATTAATATCTATCATATCTATCGCTAAATTAGTTTTTTTATTAATAATAATCCCTAAGACTCCATAACCACAGCCAACATCAAGTATTGGTCCTTCTAACTCTTCATATGGAAGCGACTCTAAAAGAAGTCTGCTACCATAATCTAATCCATGTTTGGCAAAGACGCCATTATCCGTATAAAAAATGAAATTTTGATTAAAGAGAGTTGTTGTAGTTTTTTTTAAGTTACTAGGGAGATTTTGGTCATTTTCAAAGTAATGACTCATTAACATCACCTCAAAACAAAGAAAGAGACAACTCATTATACAAATGTATATAGTTGTCTCCTTTCGTAGTGTTATAATACAACATTTTTTTAACTTCGTCAATATCTTTTTTGTATTTGTTAATTAAAATATTGATATCCGAAAGCTATATAAATTTAAATTTGGATATCCGAAATAAACAATACCCATATACA
>CALVTA010000048.1 GCA_944359735.1 uncultured Bacilli bacterium
TTTGTCGTGATACTAAATTATACTAGTATCACTTTTGTTTTGTCTGTTTTTTAACGCAATTTCCTTATATATAAAAAAGCCATAGTATTAAATACTATGGTCTTTTAAAATCTAATCTAGTTTTTGTTGTAATTCTTTTAATTTAGATAGAAATTCATTAGTTTTCTTAATTTCCTCATCAAATTTTTGATAATTGGCGGTATTTTCTAATTCCAGAGTTGTATTTTTATTAACTGGTTCTTCCTCAATGCCATAAATTGGGCTGATAATAGGGCTAGGATGATAAATTCCTTTCTTTTCTTGGTAAGGAATAGTATTCTTTTTTTCTTCTTTCGCACCTAGGAAGTCATCAATAGATATTTTATTTTCTTTCTTTTGATCTTCTTCTACAGTTAAAACCTCTATATTTTCTTTACTATCTCTATATCGTTCTTCTAATTCTTTAATACTTATTGGCTCATTTCCATCATCTTGATACTGGGTAATTTCATTTTGTTCCGTTAATGTTTTGCCTTTAGCAAGAAGTTCATCTAAGCTTATAATAGCATTTTCTTCTTGTTCAGTTTCATATTTTGTAAGTTGAATATTCTCAGAAGTGCCTTCATTTTCAAGTTTTTTTAATTCTTCAGTAATTCTTTCTAATTCTTGTTTAGCTTCTGTTTTTGTGTAAACTTCATCTTTATATTTTATTATTTCTTCTTCATTTTTAGGACTAGACACTGGTGTTATAACTGTTGGCTCTACTATTTCTACTTTCTCCTCAAATTTATCATTAAGAATCAAACTATCATTAGTAGAAACAACTTGTGGTGTGGCATTAACAATAACTGGTTGTATTTCAATAGGACTTGCTACTTCTTTATTTATAGCAATTTCAGGAATTTCTTCAGCTGCAGGGGTAGTAACAACATTAGGTTTAGGAGTTTCTATTTTTTGAACATTTGTCACTTCTTCTACTTTTGTTGTTTCTTTAGTTTCAGTTAAAGTTCTTTCTTCTTCCTTATTAGCCTTCGCAACTTCTTCAACTAATTTGTTTAGTTCCATTGTATTATTTTGGAGTTTTTTCTTCTCATCGTGTTTTTTCATAAACTCTAAAAACCAAAGAATAAAATATACAAATAATATTATCCCTATAATCGCTAAAACTATTAAGACCTCTTTAGTCGCTAAAAAATCCAATATATTTTCTATATTCATAAATAGCACCTCTTACTACATTTTATATAGATAAGTTTAGCACAGCATTTAGTATTAGAAAAGTAGTTACATAAAATTTTACAATGTTTTTTACATTTCTTTTACAAAAAAATTTACAATTATTTACGAACATATTTTTACATATTTTTTAAGTTTTACATTCATATATATAAGTAGGTGATTTTAAATGAAAAAGGAAACTTTTATAAAATCAACAATTATTCTCATTATTGGTGGTTTTTTAACAAAAGCTTTAGGAATGATTATTAAAATAGTAATGAGTAGACTAATGGGTAGTGAAGGTATTGGTTTATATATGTTGGTATTACCTACTTTCTCCTTATTGATTGGTCTATGTCAGTTTGGAATTCCAACTGCTTTATCAAAGTTAATAGCAGAAGACTCTAAGAATAATAAAAGACTTCTTTTTTCTCTACTTCCTATATCTTTAATAATTAATATTATAATAATTTCTTTTGTTATTGTTATTGCCCCTACTCTTGCCTTTAACTTTTTACATGAAGAGCGTGCTCTACTTCCTATTCTTGCTATCTGTGTAGTTTTACCTTTAACTAGTACTTCTAGTATTTTAAGAAGTTATTTCTTTGGTAAACAACAGATGTTACCACATGTTACTTCTAATGTTTTAGAAGATATTATAAGACTTATTTTAATTATTATAGGAGTTCCTATTTTTATAAATAAAGGCTTAGAAGTTGCTGTTACTTTTGTAATATTAACTAATATTATTAGTGAACTTTCATCTATTTTAGTTTTATTTTTCTTCTTACCAAAGAATCTAACGATAAAGAAAAAAGATCTTGCTTTCAATAAAGGTTATGCTAAAGAAGCGATGAATATAAGTATACCTTCTACAGCAAGTCGTCTTATTGGGTCCTTTGGATACTTTTTAGAACCGATAATACTAACAAATGCTTTAACATATGTAGGGTATAGTTCTAATTTTATTGTAACAGAATACGGTGTTATTAGTGGTTTTGTTATGCCACTTTTACTTTTACCATCTTTCTTTACAATGGCAATAAGTCAAGCTTTACTACCTATTATATCAAAAGCAACTAGTAATAAACATTATAATTATGCTAAGAAAAAATTAAAACAAGCGATTGTAATATCTCTTTTAATAGGAGTCCCTGCCTCTCTTGCTCTTGCTATATTTCCTGAGTTCTTCTTAGGATTAATTTATAATACTCATGAAGGAGTCGCTTATATGAGATTTCTCGCCCCTATTTGTATTTTGCAATATATCCAAGCTCCTTTATCTGCCTGTTTAGATGCTATGGGCTTAACTAAATTGGGACTTAAGGCAACTATTGCAGGGACTCTTATTAGAACCATCTTCCTACTTATTTTCTCTTTATTAAAAATAGGAATGTGGGGACTTATCTTCTCAACAAGTTTAAATGTAATATTTACAACCTTCTATAACTTATATCAAGTTAAAATAAGTCTAAAAAAATAAAATCAGACTTATTAAAAGAGAATATTTAACTAAACTTATTGATGTTATGAATACTCCAGATATAAAAGTTATTACTGGGGTCAGACGTTCTGGTAAATCAAAACTACTAGAGATGTTTAAAGAATATATAGTTAAAAATGTTGATAATAGTAATATCATATATATTAATTTTAGTTGTCCTGAAAATGAATACTTAAAAGGATATCATGAACTATATAACTATATAGAATCAAAATATATCGAAGGTAAAAAGAACTTTGTCTTAATAGATGAAGTGCAAATGTGTGAAGTTTTTGAAAATGCTATAAATGGATTACATGCTAAAGAAAAATATGATATTTATATAACCGGTTCTAATGCTTTTTTTATTAAGTGATTTAGCAACTCCTTTTACAGTAAGAACATTTGAAATAGAGGTTTTTCCCTTCTCTTATAAAGAATTTTTAGAATATTATGAACTTGATAATACTAGTGATTCTTTTGATAAATATGTTTTAGAAGGAGAATTATCAGGTTCTTATTTATATAAAAACATGGAAAATAAATACACATATATCGATAATGTTTATAAAACTTTAATTGTTAGAGATATTGTAGAAAGAAATAAGATTAAAAATCTACCTTTAATGGATTCTATTAGTGACTTTTTGATGGATAATATTTCTAATTTAACTACTTATAGGACTATTGCTAATACTCTTAATTCAAACAAAATAGAAGCTAACGATAAAACAGTTGGACTATAGCTTTTGCATTTTATAAAATTAGAAGATTTAATATCCAAGGTAAAAAATATTTGGCTTCTCAAGATAAATATTATCTATCTGACCATTCTTTTAAGTATGCAAAACTTGGTACTAAGAATATGAATTATGGAAGAATCTATGAAAATATAGTTGCAATAGAATTATTAAGACGTGGGTATGAAGTATATGTTGGAGTTTTATATAATAAGGAAATAGATTTTGTTGCAACTAAAAGAGATGAGAAAATATATATTCAAGTTTCTGATAATATAGAAGATACTAAAATATTTGAAAGAGAAACAAAATCATTACTTAATATAAAAGATGCTTATCCTAAAATCTTAATAGCAAGAACTAAGCATGATACTTACCAATACGAAGGAATACAAATCATTGATATTGAAAATTGGCTAAATAACAATTGAAAACTTAGTACTTTAAATGATATAATTATTATATAAGAACTCTGTTCTATCCGAAGCTTTACGACCAGTTCGTAAAAGGCTTATGTAGGAAGAATGGAGTTTTTTATTCTATTATTTTTATTTTATCAATCTTCTCTAACTCTTTACTCTCTTTATGATTAGCATAAATAATCCTTGCTACCAATACTCCGTAAATAAGACTGGTCGCATAAAATTCTTCTTTATTATTAAGAGAAATATTATTCTCTACTATATTTACATTATATAAAGTATTAACTGTATAAGCTCCACTTATTAATCCTAAAACTGTACTATTAAACTTTATATTTCTAACTATGCTTTTAATTTTTTTCATTTCTTCACCTTTTACTTATGATATAATATATGCCAAAGAGGTGGTAGTTTTGCAAAAAGTAAAGATTCTAATCGTAGATGATGAAGAAAATATTAGAGAGGTTATTAAAGAGTATTCTATTTTAGAAGGTTATGAAGTTAAGGAAGCAGACTCTGGTGTTAAAGCTTTAGAACTATTAAATAGTGAAAAGTTTGATTTAATGATTTTAGATATAATGATGCCTATTATGGATGGATTTACTCTACTTAATAGTATTCCTAAAGAAAAAAAGATACCTACTATAATATTATCTGCAAGGGATGATGAAGTTGATAAATTAGAAGGTTTTGATAGAGGTATAGATGACTATTTATGTAAACCTTTCTCTCCTCGTGAGTTAATGGCTAGAGTAAAAGCAATTATAAAAAGAACGAAAACAGAGACTAGTCTTTATACTTATAAAGATTTGGTTGTTAATTTTCTAGAGCATACAGTTAAGATTAATAATAAAGAAATAAAGATCACACCTAAAGAATTTGAGATATTAAAATATTTTATTAATAATAAAAGAATTGCTATCTCAAGAGAACAACTTTTAAATAAAATTTGGGGCTATGACTTTTATGGTGATGATAGAACTGTTGATACTCATATTAAGATGTTAAGAAATAATCTAAATAATTATAGGAACTTAATTATTACTGTTAGAGGAATAGGATATAAATTTGATGATGAAAAATAGTCTTGCAACAAAAATATTTAAATATCTAGCCATATTTTCTCTTTGTATTCTTTTATTTCTATTCTTTTTTCAAGTAATTTTTATTAATACTTTTTATGAATGGACTAAAACAAGAACAATTAAGAATCTTTCTAAAAATATTTTAATTACAGAAAAAGATACTTCTTTATATGATAAACTTGATAAAATATCTTATAAAGAGAATGTCTGTATTGAACTTAGTAATAATGAAGGAGAAAATTTATATTCTAGTCGTGGCAATAATTGTCGTTTGAGAACTAAAATGATCAAAAGAAAGTTTATACTTAGTAATAAAAAGACTAAAACTTATGATTTAGTTAATACTTTTACTAAAGAGAAAAGTATTATGAGTGCTACTAAGCTTAGTGATAACTTATATATATTTATTTCTACTTCTTTAATTCCTTTAAACTCTACTATTAATATTATAGAGAAACAGTTAATAATTGTTAGTATTGTAGTTTTATTATTTAGTATAGTCGTCGCATATTTCATTTCTAAAAGATTATCAAATCCTATTATTAAAATATCTAAAGCAGCACAGTTAATTGCTAAAGGAAAAATGAGTACTAAATTTGAAACTACTAGTGATATTAAGGAATTAATAGAATTAACTGATTCTTTAAACTCTATGAAAGTAGAACTTTCTAAAACAGAAGAGTTACAAAAAGATTTAATGGCTAATATTTCTCATGATCTTAAAACACCTCTTACAATGATTAAAGCTTATGCTGAATTAATTAAAGATATTAATATTAATAATAAGGAGAAATGTATAGATAATTTGAGTATTATTATTGAAGAAGTTGATAGACTTACTGATTTAGTCAATGATATTTTGACTTTAACTAAAGTTGAGAATGAGTTGGATAAGCTTAATAAAAAAGAATTTGATTTAATTAAGTTAATAAAAAAAGTAATAAATCATCATAATATATATGTTATTAAAGAAGGATATAAGATTTTATTTATTCATACTGGTATTGATACTTTAATTATTGAAGCTGATAAAAAGAAGATAGAGCAAGTGATTTATAATCTATTAAATAATGCTCTAAATTATACTGGTGATGACAAAACTGTAACTATAAGAATAGTAGATTATGATAATTATTTTAAAATTATGGTTAGTGATAGTGGTAAAGGTATTAATAAAAAAGAAATTGATCATATTTTTGATAAGTATTACCGTAGTAAAAAGAACCATAAACGCTATATTTATGGAACTGGACTAGGTCTATCTATTGTAAAAAATATTTTGTTACTCCATAATTATAATTATGGTGTTACTTCTAAAAAGAATAAGGGAACAACATTTTATTTTGAAATAAAGAAAGAAGGTTAATCTTTCTTTTTTAGTATTCTAATATATTTATCTCCATACTTCTTAGTCTTTACTTCCTTATAATAATTACTATAGTTAAGTTTATTTAAATCATCACTTTCTAATACTACTATACCATCTGATGTTAAAATATTTAATTTATCTATCTTTTCTAAGGCATATTTTATATAATCTGTTTTATATGGGGGATCTAAAAAAATAAAATCAAATTGTTTAGGATAAAGTTTATCTAAAGCCTTTAAATAGTCCATATTTAATATAGTTTTATTTATATTAGTATCTAACATATCTAAATTACTTTTAATAGTCTTACTTGCCATATATTCTTTATCTACAAATATTACTTCTTTAGCTCCCATACTTAAAGCTTCAATACCAAGATTACCGCTTCCTGCAAATAAATCTAAACAAGTACTATTTTCTAATTTAGAACCCAATATTGCAAATAATGATTCTTTAACTCTGTCCATAGTTGGTCTTGTTCCTTTCAAAGTATAGCCTTTTAGAACTCTTCCTTTATATTTACCACTGATTACTTTCATAAATTTGGCTCCTTTAAATCTTTAAATATTTGGTTTATTCTTAGTATTAATAAATTTGCTTCACTTTCTAGTTTTTTATATTTTATGAAATTTTCATTATTATATATTTTTTCTTTTAATTTTTCATCTTTACTCTTTTTATAGATTTTAATATATTCTAGAAGTTTTTCGTCATTATACACATTTTTTAAAGCCTCATCTAGTTCAAATTTAAGTTTAGAGTTGCTAATTTTTATTAACAATTCTTTATATATTAGATTATAATCCATAACTTACCTCTTTTCTTTTCTAATATATCATATTTTTATTGCTTATTACTATAATTAGTTGTATAATATGCTGATATAGGACGGGTGTTAATATTATGAAAAATTTAAAGTTAACAAAAAAAGAAGTAAATTTATTGGCTGAGTTAATGGATTATAATAAAAAGTTAGAAAAGGTATTTTTTAGTGATAAGAAGAATGCTGATTTAATCTCAATGATTGATGATGTTATTGAATCAAAACTTAAAGGAGTTAATTCCGAGTTGGCTTTCAAAATGCTAAATAGCTTGTATAGATATGATATAGATGAAGAACTTCCAGGAACAGAAATTAAAATTTTAAATGGACTTAGCTGTAATTTAGCGAAAGAAAGGCTTGGAATTTTGTTATTAAAAATTGCTATTACTAATAAAAATTTTTTTAAATATCAATATCAATTTTCTTGCCCTGGATTTGAAATTTATATGTATAATAATATGTTTTATTATTATCTTAATAATTATCCCCTTCTTAATTATCTTTTCATTTTAGATCATGCAGAAAGTTTTTTAGGATTAATTAATAGTGATGAGATGATAAGTCCGGATTTACGCAATGATATTACTAATAAATTTTTATTTCTTTATAAAGATTTATATATAGAGTTAAAAGATAAGAAAATAAATATAACTACTACTTCTATACTTTCTAATAGATATGATGCTTTTGCTAACATGTATCTTCACTCTTCTTCTCAAGTTAAAGATGATGTAAGCATTACTCCTTTTTATCAACAAGCGTTAGAAATGTTAAATGTTAATGATGAGAGCATACAGGATTATAGTAATCTAATAGTTGGTAAACATTATCTTGATAATATTTTAAATCATATTAGTATTAGTGGATTTAAAAGTTTATCTGAAACTTACAAAGAAATAGAACAATCATTAAGCTTAGATGGTCATTATGAAGCTTTTAATTATATACATCAAAGTCTTAATGAGAAGGCTAATAAAGTTAATAAAAAGAGGAAAAATTTTGTATAAAATATATTTTCCCATAATAAGAGCAAGTATAAGGACTTGCTTTTCATTTGTGGATTCGACTATTTTATAACCTCTAAAAAAGATTCTACTAACTTAATAGTGTTAGAAATATTTTCTATTTTGTCAACTGATCTTAATTTATACTTTTCTTTCATTTCTTCTTCCAGTTTCTTTATAAAGATAGGATTTCTATTTAAATATTTATACCAGTACGAATTTTCTCTTAAATAACGATAAAGATTAGGATCACTCTTTATTCTAATTCTTGTTTCTACTTGCATTAGTCCTCATAATATTTATTAATAGGTCTTTCTTCAAAATTAGGAATATTATTATTGTTAGTATTATTTGGAACAATTTCTTGAACTAAACTTACTGCTTTTTGTAATCCATTAACACCCTTTTGTATAGTTTCTAAATCAATATTTCTGAACATATTAGTTATTTCATTAAAAGAGAGATTATTATTTTGGTGTGTCACTTTTTTAGGGGTTAAAAATTCATCAAAGATACTATTATCTTCACCATACATATCATATGTTTCATATAGTTTTTGAAAAGTAGTTTTTCCATCAAGAACAGCTTTAGCAAGTTCTGGCTTTGTCTTTATAAATTTTTTAAAACTCTCTTTAGACATATACATATCACCTATTAAATAATATGTCAAAAAAAGAAAAAAAGAATAGTAAATAATAATTTTTACTATCCTTACCTAGATTTACTTTGTACGTTTTCCTCTCTATTTTACAATTATATATTATCTATTTCAAAAAGTCATCTATTGTCATTAATCTTTTATCTATATCTTCAAGTGATACTTGATCTTTTTTAGGAGTAGT
>CALVTA010000049.1 GCA_944359735.1 uncultured Bacilli bacterium
AATAATAATGGTGTTAATTGGTATCCATCTTTTGTTGGAGAGAAAAGATTTGGTAACTGGTTATTAAATATGAATGATTGGGCAATATCTCGTAATAGATATTGGGGTACTCCACTTCCTTTGTGGAAATGTAGTTGTGGACATCAGGAAATGATAGGTTCAAGAAAAGAACTTGTGGAAAAAGCGATTGAAGATATAGATGAGACTATAGAACTACATCGTCCATATGTTGATAATATTCATATTAAATGCCCAGTCTGTGGGGAAGAGATGAGTCGTGTTAGTGAAGTAATTGATTGTTGGTTTGATTCTGGTTCCATGCCTTTTGCACAATACCATTATCCATTTGAAAATAAAGAATTATTTGAAGAACAATTTCCAGCAGATTTTATTAGTGAGGGAATTGATCAGACTAGAGGATGGTTCTATACATTAATGTTAATTTCTACTTTTGTTACTGGTAAAAGTCCTTATAAAAATGTTTTGGTTAATGATTTATTATTAGATAAATATGGCAAAAAGATGAGCAAGAGTAAAGGTAATATTGTAGAACCTTTTGGATTAATGAATGATTTTGGTGCTGACGTTATTAGATTTTACTTACCTTATGTATCTCCTGTATGGACACCTATTAAGTTTGATATTGATGGTTTAAAAGAAGTATCATCTAAGTATTTATCAACACTAAAAAATGCTTATTCATTCTTTGAAATGTATGCTAATGCTGATAAGATAGATCCAAGGGAATATAACGTACCTGTTAGAGATAGAGATATTACTGATAAATGGATGTTATCTAGACTTAATAATACTTTATTATTAGTTATTAAAGGTTATGAAGATTATGATTTGAATAAAGTAGTACATTATATTGTTGATTTCTTAAATGATGATTTTTCTAATTGGTATATTAGAAGTAATAGAAAAAGATTTTGGGCTAGTGAGTTGACTGAAGATAAAAAGGCAGTATATCAAACTACTTATGAGGTATTACTTGCTTTATGTAAAATGGTTGCTCCTATTACTCCTTTTGTAACGGAAGAGATTTATAAGAATTTAACTGATGGTGAGTCTGTTCATTTGGAAGATTTTCCTAAAGTTGATGAAGATTTAATTTCTATGGAGTTGGAAAATCGAATGAGCTTAGTTAGGGATATTTGTAGTTTAGGACGTAATGCTAGAGAAGATGTATCTATTAAAGTTAGACAACCTCTTAATTTTATTATTGTTCCTAAAGTGTTTGAAAGCGTAGTAGGTGAGTTGGAATCTATTATTCTTGAAGAGTTAAATGTTAAAGATATAGTTTATGAAGAAGATATGAGTCTTTATATGGATTATATTGTTAAACCTAATTTTAGGGTTGTTGGTAAAGTTTTTGGTGCTCATATTAAAGACTTTCAAGAATTAGTTAGTACTTTTGATATTAATGATGTTAATCAAATTAAAGCGGGATATTATAAGACTGAGTTTTTAGGTGAAGAGTTGAAGATAACTGAAGATATGATTACTACGACTTTAAAGAATAAGGAGGGTTATTCTTCTTCTAGTAATGGAAATATTAGTGTTGTTTTAGATACTACTTTAACTGATGATTTAGTTCTTGAAGGATTAGCTCGTGAGGTTGTAAGAAAGGTTCAAAGTCTTAGGAAAGAAGCAGATTTTGTTATTACTGATAGAATTAATCTTTATTATAATGGTGAAACGATAGTTGATGTAATGCTTGATAAATATATAGATTATGTTAAGGGAGAAACTTTATCAATAGAAGTTATTAAAGATGAAAAATTGGATAAATCTATTGCTGTTAATGATTTGATGATGGGATTTAGATTAGAACAAGTAAAGAAGAGATAAAATTTCTCTTTTTCTTTTAAAGTTTAAATTTTTATATTATACTATATTATATATAATAATAAAAATAGTGAAGAGTGATATTATGTTTTTAATTTTAGATCAAGTTTGTGATGATGTAGCTTTAGCGACTGCTTTAAGATTAGTAGAAAAGTTTTTTACAATCATTTGTATTGCAGTTCCTATTATATTAATTGTTAGTGTAGCTATTACTTTAGGAAGGATGGTAATTGATCCATCTTTAGAACATGGTATTAGTAGTATTCTAAAAAAAGTAGTGGCTGCTTTACTTATTTTTTTCTTACCTACTATTGTTGACTTTAGTATAGGGCTTTTAAAGTATGCAAATATTAAAAATGATACTTTCTCTGGTGTCATTGCTTGTTTTGATGCTGCTAGAGATAGTGGTGATTATGTTCTTTCTCATCCATATGTTTATGATAATAATAATAAATATTCTTTTAGTAATATAATGACTAAGTTTAAAAAAATTAGTAATAGTTATGTTAATCTTCCTACTACTAGTGGTGATAGTAGTAGTAGTACTGCTAGTAATGATAAGGCTGATGGTACGGGTGGTATGGGGATACCTAGGTATTATCAAGGTGATTATGCTGATGTTAAATTAATTCTTGATAAAACAATTGCTACTTCTGGTTGTGGTTTTACATCGGGTGCTATGATTGCGTCTTACTTGACAGGGGATACTATTACTCCAAGAACTTTGATTGATTTAGCAAGGCAACATTATGTTTTAGGAGTAGGTATGGATTGGTCTTTTCCTAATGCTTTAGCGAGTCAATATAATCTTGGTAGTGTTACGGCTACGGAGTCTATAGATGCAGTTGTTAATGCTCTAGCTCATAAAAGACCCGTAATGTGTTCACAATCTGCAGGTATCTTTACTAGTAAGGGACATGTAATTGTACTTAGTGGTTTGGATAGTGAAGGGAACATTTTAGTTAATGATCCTAATAAAAACAATGCTGTTACTAAAAATTTTAATAATACTAGTTTTACTAAAAGTGAGATAGATGCATCGGCAGCACAATACTGGATATTTGAAGCTAAAAATGAGGTGGTTTCTAGATGATAACAAGAAAAAAACTTTTAATTGCTGGAGGAGTGTTAGTAGGAATTGTTTTCATTATTATACTTTATAAATTTACAGTTAATACTAAAGATTTAGCAGTTCCAGTAGAATCTTTAAAACAGTTAGATAAAAACTTAAGTGATTCTAAGATAAAGAAGATAAATAATAATTATTATGATATTTTAGAAGAATATGAGTTTAGTGATGATGATCTTTTGTATTTTACAACTGCTTTTAATTATGATGATAGTAAATATACTGGAAGATTTGTAAATGATTCTTACACATATCAATTTATAATTGATGTTAATACTAATAAGGTTGAAATTATAGAAATTTCTAAAAGACAAATCGATATAGAAGAATTAGAGTCTGATAATGGTTAGGAAGAGATAAAATGATTAAAGAAGCAAAAACATATTTTATTCTAATAATGGGATTAATAGCAATATCATTGATAATATGGGTTTCTATTGCTGTTTTTAATGGCGATGATCAAGCTGATACTAGTGATTCATATGTTACAGTTGAAGATGAGTATACATCTTCTTCTGATCTTACTTCAAGATGTCCTGATATTAATTTAGATGGTGAGGATGTAGATCGTATTAATAAAATGTTTAAAATACAATATGATGAAGTGATTAGTAAGGATAATGAAAACTTTGATTTTGATTATACTGTTAATAATGATTATTTATCTTTGGTGACTTTCTATATTTATATAGATAAAGATACCTCATATCCTAAGCTATTAATTAATACTTATAATTTTGATTTAGAAGATAATTCTTTGGTTAGTGATAAAGAATTGTTAGAAAATTTTTCTTATACATATGATGATATAAGTAACTCTTTTGAACGTACTATAAAAAAATATTATCAACAAGAATTAGAAAGTATGTATTTTACAGAGGAGGAATGTGATTATAATTGTTTTTTGAATTTAAGGGAAATTAGTAATTATAGGGATAATATAAAATTGTTTGTTAAAGATAATGAATTAGTTTTTTACCGTAGTTTTAATGTTTATTCTGAATTTTTAGAGGATCAATTTTACCGTAATGAAGATTTTCTTTTTGAAATTGAATAGTAACCTTGTTTTATTTTAGTTATATGTTATAGTAGGTGATTGTTGTGAAAAAGTTAAGTGAATTATATGATATTGATGATGATAGGCTAATTAAAGGAATTAAGATAAATTCTAAGGAAGTAGAACCAGGTGATATTTTTGTATGTACTATGGGGGTTACGGCAGATAGACACGATTTTATAGATGAAGCAATTAATAATGGTGCTAGTGCTGTCATTGTTAGTCGTGATGTTAAAAAAAAATCAGTTCCTATTATTAAAGTAGATAATACAAATTTAGAACTTAGGAGATTAAGCGCTAAATTTTATGATTATCCATGTGATAAAGTTTTTATGATAGGAGTTACTGGTACTAATGGTAAGACTACAGTAGCGGAAATTATATATCAGTTATTGGGAGAGGAAGATAGTGCTTATATAGGCACTAATGGAAGAAAATTTAAAAATAAACATTTCAGTATGAGAAATACTACTCCTGATGTTGATAGACTTTATAAATATTTTAAAGAATTTGTTGATAATGGATGTAATACCATTTGTATGGAAGCATCTAGTGAGGCCTTTTTTAGGCACAGACTTGATGATATTAAATATGATATTGGAATTGTAACTAATATTACTCAAGATCATTTGAATATTCATGGTACTTTAGAAAATTATATTGATTGTAAGTGTCAATTGTTTAGACAAGTTAAAGATGATGGATATTCTATTCTAAATAGTAGTGATATGTATTTTGAAAAATTTAGAAAAGAAGCTTCTGGTAATGTTATTAGTTATGGATATAAAGATAGTGACGATTTAAAGATAGTTGATTATATTTTAAAAAGAGATAGAACTATTATTAACTTTAAGTATCAGAATAAAATGTATAAAGTTATTTCACCATTGCTTGGTAGTTTTAATGTAGATAATTTAGCAGCTTCTATACTTACTTTACTATGTAAAGGAATAGATTTTAATAGTATTATAGATAAAGTAAGTAATTTAAAACAAATAGATGGTAGAATGGAGATTATGCCTTTTACTAATAAGTATACTGTTATTTTAGATTATGCTCATACTACGGATGCTTTAGATAATATTTTAACTTTTTTGAATATGGTTAAGGAAAATAGAATTATTACTGTTACTGGTAGTGCAGGTGGAAGAGAAAGAACTAAAAGACCTAGTATGGGTAAAGTTGTCTTAGAGAAGTCAGATTATGTTATTTTTACTATGGATGATCCAAGATTTGAAGATCCTAATCAAATTGTAGATGATTTGGTTAGTAATTCTGATAAAACAAATTATGAGAGAATTATTAATAGAAAAGATGCTATATATAAAGCTTTAGATATGGCTTATGAGAAGGATATTATTTTAGTTGCAGGTAAGGGTAGAGATGATTATATGGCAATTGATGATAAGTATTTACCGTATTGTGACTATGATGTTATTAAAGGTTATTATAAACAGTAATTTACATTTTATAGTTGTCAAGTAGTTGTTTTTGTAACTGTCTATATGTTATGATAATATAGAGGGATGAATATGAAAAGAACTATTTATATTATTAATGCTTTATTATTCATGGGATGTTGTTTGCTTGTCACTACTACAACATTAAATGTTAAAAATATAAATGTAAATAGTAAAATTAATTATGTAAACAGTGATGCTATTGTTAAAGAAGAAATTGTTGAGTTTGTTTTAGTGGAAGAAAAAGTTGATAGTATTGATACTGTTTCTGAAGATAAAAATGACACTGAAGAATTAGTTAGTTCTAAAACTAAAGTGAATGAAGTTACTAAAGATGAGCCTATATTTGATACTTCAAATTCTAAAAATAATATAGATTCAGATAATAGTGATTTTGATAGTGATATTCAAATTTCAGTAGGTAGTGTTTATATTGGTAGTATGAGTGGTTATGGTGCTGATATAGGTAATTTTACTAATTCTGGTTATAATATTAGTGAAACTATATATTATTTCGATAAGACTTATGGTAATGTTAGAATATTGGCTAGTGATTCTGATATTCCATTTGGAACTATTGTTGAAGTAAGTAATACTAATGTTGGTAGTTTTACTGGCATTGTTTTGGATAGGGGCCCTAATATAGGGTTTGATAAAAAACATACATTTGATCTTTTGTTTGAAAATAGTAGTGAGGCTTTGCGATATGGTGTTAGTAAAAATGCTAAATTTGAAATAAAAAGATTGGGATTTTAAGAAACATTTAATAACTTTAATTGTTTTTGATTGTTCTATTAAATCTGGTGATGAATAATATATAAAAGATAATAATAAAAAATTTGATCATAGTACTTTATTTGTTGATAATATTTAGTTTAGCGTTTGGCGGAGATATATGGTATTTTTTTGAAAAAGTGAGAGTTTTACTAAAATACTAGACAAGATAGTTTAATATTATTAAGTATGAGTGGGAATTGAGGGCTGTTCTAATAAGGAGAAATAGTAAAAGATGTAAAGTTCTAAGTTTTTTCTTTTCTCTTTTTTCTTTTTGTAATAGAATTATATTGTAAGAAAGAGGATGTTTATGAACGATGTAATTATTGAAGAAATTAGCAAAGATTTAGATATCAGTAAAAAACAAGTTACGACTGTTTTAAAATTATTAGAAGAAGGTAATACTATTCCTTTTATTGCAAGATATAGAAAAGAAGCTACTGGTGCGTTAAATGAAGAAGTTATTAAGTCAATTGATGATGTTTATCAATATCAAGTTAGTCTTTTAAAACGAAAAGAGGATGTTATTAGATTAATTGATGAAAAAGGTTTGCTTACTGATGAATTAAAATCTTCTATTATGAATTGTAATAAACTTGTGGAAGTGGATGATTTATATCGTCCTTATAAAGAGAAGAAAAAAACAAAGGCAACTGATGCTATTAATAACGGTTTAGAACCTCTTGCTAAAATTATTATGTCTTGCCCTATTAAAGGGGATATTAATAATATTGCAAGTAAATATATTAATGAAAAAGTTAATAGTATAGAAGATGCTATTACTGGAGCTAAATATATTATTGCTGAATGGATTAGTGATAATGCTTACTATCGTAAATGGATTAGAGGTTATATTTTTAAAGAAGGAATTATTGTTAGTAAGTTAAAGAAAAGCGCTAATGATGAAAATAAGACCTATAGTAACTATTATGATTTTAATGAAGCAATAAAATATATTAAACCTCATCGAATTTTAGCGATTAATAGAGGCGAAAAAGAAGGGATTCTTTCTGTTAAGTTAGATTATGATGTAGAAAAAATTGTTAATTATCTAGAGATTAAGGTTATAAAGAATAAGAATTCTTTTGTATATGAGGTAATTATTGAAGCTATTAATGATAGTCTTAAACGATTAATACTTCCTAGCGTAGATAGAGAAGTTCGGGGAGAATTAAAAGAAAAAGCTGAAGAACGTGCAATTGATAATTTTTCTACTAATGTAGAGAAACTTCTTTTGACACCACCTTTAAAAAATAAAACTGTATTAGGTTTTGATCCTGCATTTAGAACGGGGTGTAAACTTGCAGTTTTAGACAAAACAGGTAAGGTTTTAGAAATTGCTGTAATTTATCCAACAGAACCTCATAATGATATAGAAGGATCTAAGAAGAAGTTATTAGAACTTATTACTAAATATAATATAGATGTTATTGCTATTGGTAATGGTACTGCTTCAAGGGAAAGTGAATCTTTTGTAGCACAGGTAATTAAAGAATCTGAAAAAAATGTATCTTATATTATAGTTAGTGAGGCAGGGGCATCAGTTTATTCTGCTAGTGAATTAGCAATTTCTGAATTTCCAGATTTAACTGTTGAAAAAAGAAGTGCTATTAGTATTGGGAGAAGAGTTCAGGATGCATTATCTGAGCTTGTTAAAATAGATCCAAAAAGTATAGGAGTAGGTCTTTATCAGCATGATGTACCAGTTAAAAAATTAGATGAATCATTAAATTTTGTTGTTAGTAAAGCAGTTAATGGTGTGGGTGTTAATATTAATACAGCAAGTTCATCTTTGTTAAAATATGTATCTGGTTTGAATAAAAGAGTAATTGATAATATAATTTCTGTAAGAGATGAATTTGGGAAGTTTAAAAATAGAGAAGAGTTAGCAAGAATAAAAGGTATGAGTGCTAAAATTTATGAACAAGCGATAGGATTTATGAGAATATTTGATGGTAATAATCCTTTAGATAAAACTTCTATTCACCCTGAGAGTTATGATAAAACAAAAGAATTATTGCATTATTTGGGTTTTAGTGAAAATGACTTAGGAAAAAATGAACTTATCAATAAATTAAATAATTTAGATATTGATAAAATTAGTAATGATCTTTCTATAGATAAATATACTTTGATTGATATAATAGAAGCTTTGGAAAAACCTTTAAGAGATTTAAGGGATATTTATCCACAACCAATTCTTAGAAGTGATATTTTGCATATAGAAGATTTAAAAAAGGGTGATAAATTACAAGGAACTGTACGTAATGTAGTCGATTTTGGTCTTTTTATCGATATTGGTTTAAAGAATGATGGACTTGCACATATTTCTAAATTAACTCATGAATATATTAATAATCCTAGTGATTTATTTAGTGTAGGAGATATTATTGATTGTTATGTTGATGACATTGATTTGGAGAAGAAAAAAGTAAGTTTAACTTTATTAAGAGATTTGTTATAAAAGTCAAGTTAAAATTAAAAAAAACATATATAATATAATGGGTTCAATGTCAAATTTGACAAAAAAATAATTATTTGATACAATTTTATTGTTCTTATTTGAAGGAGGAAGGTTGAAAAAAATATAATTAAATTAAGGCACACAAAAGGAGTTCAAAAATAATAAAATTTTTTTGACCTTAAGTA
>CALVTA010000050.1 GCA_944359735.1 uncultured Bacilli bacterium
AATGGAAACGTTTCCATTTCCAAAACAAAAAAAGAAAAAGGACTGAAACAAAATTATTTTATTTCGTTACAGCCCCTATTAATTATGAAGCCTTTTGCTAGCCAAAACAACTCCTACAAAACCTACAATAGTTAAACCTAAGAATAATAAAATGCCATCACTAGTTTCAGGATTTTCTTCATTACTAACTTCTTCAATTGGTTCAGTTGGTTCAACCGGATCAGTTACTTCAATATTTGGAACATATTCTTCAACACCATCCACTGCTGTACTTGGCTTAACATTATTACTAGTATTTTTAATCTCATTATTACTATCAGCAACAACCACTGTAGTACCATTTACTAAAATTTTATCAGTAGTGCTCTCAGTATTTTCAAAATATACATCTGTTGTAATATCATTTGCATCACTTGCAAAATAAACAGCATATTCAGTACCCGCAGATATATCAATAGTACCATTCATGATTACTTTAGGTTGATTAAGGGAATCTTTAAGACTTGAACCCTTAGATATTTCAATTCCTTTAGTATGCTCTTCTCCATTAGCACCAAGCGATAAATTAATAACTTCAACAGTACCAGCATTAACCAACACAGCCCCATACTTACAATTTTCAATAGTTACAGTATCTAAACTAACGTAACCACCATTATAAGCCTGAACACCATATTTAGGACTATCATATAAATTTACATTTTTCAAATGTACAATAGATCCTTCACCAACTGCAGTAACTAATGTAATATTATCAGTAACATCTCCTGTTGCTTCTCTATTGCCATAAAGAGTAAACTTATTATCGCTAGTACCATCAATAGTAATTTCTTTACCTACTACTTCAATAGGTCCAGTTAAATCAATTGACTTCTCTAGTACAATAACATCACCATTTATAGCATCTGTTATTGCTGTTTGTAATTCTGTTTCATTTTCCACAGAAATTTCCTTAGCATCTACACTCATCATTGGAATGAAAACACAACATCCAACAATAATCATAGATAAAATTGTCTTAAAATTCTTCATATTTCCTCCTCTTTTTGAACATATTAGATAGATCACCTATCTTCATATTAAGCATACTAATATTTAGGCACTAAGTCAATACCAAAAAATCGTCACTTTTTGAATTATCTTAATTCTTTCTTGATTAACTTAGCATGCATAACAATTCTATTACCAAAATTATCCTGACAAGTTGACAGTGTCAAAACGATATCAGAAGTATTCACATCTCCAGAAAATTCCACTTCACTTCTATTTTTAATTGTATTTAAGAATTTTTGATAAGCTTCATCTGTACTAAAACTAGGTGTTATATAATAACTTTCTTTCGGAATTGTATAAACACTAAACACTTGCCACATAGTATTTTCAGTAGGAGTCGAAAGTCTGATAATATGATTTTCTTTATCTGTATACCAAGAACTATTTAAAATGTTTTTTAAACTTCCAAACATAGAACCTGTTAATCTACTATGAGCATAAAGAATTGTATTTTGATTAAAATTAACAGGATCATTTCTATAATCCATAAAAACCCAACCAGCTTCATTTTCTGAACCATCAAAAGCATGATTTAAATAATAACTATTATCCGTAGTTTGAACTATTGGATAATTTATATTTGTTCCTTTAACCTGGATCCAACCCACTGTATCACTATTTTTAGCAAGTAATTCATTAAAATCAACTTCTAATAAGTTCATTTTTATATAATTCCAATAATCATTAGTAACATCTTCTGGAGGATTAACATTTTGAGTGGTATTTGTATCATCTTTTTCTTTAATAGAAGTAGTTTCTACAACATCATCCTCAATATTTTCTATCTTTTTATTATCAATAAACCATGCATACAATTGGTACGAAGAAAAAACAAAAACACTTAAAAAGAAAAGAAGAAAACATACTATAACCCATTTTCTAAACCTTAATTTTCTTTTTTTCTTCCGTACTACTTTTTGATATTTATATCTAGAAGGAGTCTCCCTATTCTTCATATTATCACCTTACTTTATTATATATCAAAAAATTATAGAAAAAAAGCCCAAATCAGGACTTCTCATAATCACACTTACTACATTTAATCTTATCATCTTTAGTTATCAACATTTCACCACATTTAGGACATTTCTCCCCAGTTGGTTTATCCCAAAAAGCTTCTTTACATTTTGGAAAATTACTACACCCATAGAATATTTTACCACGTCTAGTTTTTCTTTCTAAAATTTTACCATCACATTTAAGACAATTACAAACTTCAATTACTTGTTTTTCTTCTTTTTTTATATATTTACATTCTGGATAATTAGAACAAGCAACAAATTCACCATAACGACCAGTTCTCTTTACTAAAGGACTTCCACACTCTGGACACATCTCTCCTGTAGGTTCATCTTCTTTTTTTTCCATATCACTAAATGCTTTTTTTACACGAGGTTCAAACAAATCATAAAATTCCTTTAAAACTTCATTCCAAACTAAATTACCATCAGCAATCTTATCAAGTTCTTCTTCCATATTTTTTGTATACTCTACATTTATAATATCACTAAAAAATTCTTGCAATTTATCAGTAGTTTCTATTCCCATCTTTGTTGGAACAAACCTTTTATCTTCCATTTTAACATAACCACGATCTTTAATTGTATCGATAGTTTTTGCATAAGTAGAAGGTCGTCCTATCCCTAACTCTTCCATTTCTTTAATTAATTTAGCTTCTGTATATCTTGCTGGCGGTTTAGTAAAGTGTTGTTCACTAATCACATCACTTGCTTGATAATCATTACCACTAATAAGGCTTGGAATAATTTTATCTTCATTTTTCTCATAATCACTATATACTTTTAAGTAACCATCAAAAATCAAAATACTACCTGTCGTTTTAAATAAATAATCATTATTATTAAAAATAAGAGTTGTTTGATCCATAAGAGCATCTGTCATTAATGATGCTAAAGCTCTTTTATATATTAAACTATACAACTTAAATTCATCATTAGACAAATACTTTTTAACCTTTAGAGGTTCTCTTAAAATACTTGTAGGCCTAATACCTTCATGAGCATCTTGAACATTTTCAGTTTTTTTAGCATGTTTAGAATATCCTATATACTTTTTGCCAAAATTTTCTTCAATATAATGAAAAACACTACCAATAAACTCATCAGAAAGTCTAATAGAATCTGTTCTCATATAAGTAATAAGACCAACTGTCTCATTTTCCAAATCAATTCCCTCATATAATTTCTGAGCAATAGTCATAGTCTTCTTTGCAGAAAAACCTAACTTTACAGAAGCCTCTTGTTGCAAAGTTGAAGTAATAAAAGGAGGTTTACTTGATTTCTTACGATTTTTCTTATCAATACTACTTAAATTATAGCTAACCCCCAAAGCATCTAACACCTTTTTAGCTTCTATTTCATTATGAAGCTTAATATCTTGATCCTTATATTTAAAAAGATTAGCTTCAGTATTCTCTATAATAGCTGTGATCGTAAAATATTCTTCAGGAACAAATGCTTCTATTTCTCTTTCTCTATCAACAACAAGTTTTAAAGCAACACTTTGGACACGCCCTGCACTTTTAGCTTTTATCTTTGCTTGTAATAATTTAGATAATCTAAAACCAATAATACGATCGAGTATACGTCTTGTTTCTTGACTTTTGACAAGATTATCATCTATCTTAGAAGGATTCTTTATGGCATCTAATACTTTATTTTTAGTTATTTCATGAAATAATACCCTATCATAATCATCATCATTTATACCTAATGTTTCTTTTAAATGCCATGAAATAGCTTCTCCTTCCCGATCGGGGTCGGTTGCAAGTATAACATGATTAGCACTTTTAACATCTTTCTTCAACTCATTAATTATCTTTTTCTTACCTTTTAATGGCACATAATTAGGTTTAAAACCATTTTCTATATCCACACCAAGACCTAATTTTCCTGTAGTTGCTAAATCTCTAATATGACCTTGACTAGCAACTACTTTATAATCATCACCTAAATATTTCTCAATAGTTTTACTTTTACTAGGACTTTCTACTATAACTAAGTTCTTTGACATAAAACACCTCCTCAATCATATATACTTATATACTAACAAATTATATTTTTGTCAATGAAAAACTATTTTTTTATAACTTTATTTAATTCTTTAAAACCACATAATTCATTGAATTTTTTTAACAATAAACCATTAGCTATATCCATTGAAATAGAATAATCATCAAAAAAATAGTCCTTATTATTAAATAATAAACTGACAACGACCAAAACCTTACCTACATCACGACAAACAACACTTTTATAGATTTCATCATCATCAACAATTTGAAACATCATAGAAATATCCTTTTGCACTTTTTCGCGAGTAATTTGATAAACCTTCTTAAAATATATTACAAAACTTTCAAAATATTCATTTATAAAATTATTAACCAACAAAGGATTAAGATTCATAGTGACAAGTTGCTTTTTAACATTGCTAGATAACAATTGAAAACACCATAAATTATAAACACCAGTAAACTTTCCCATTACTAAACTAAAATCATAAAAATCAAAATAAGTATTATAATAAAGTGCTGAACTAACCTTCTTATCAAGAACAGATTTAGTAGGAGAACAAGCAATCATCTCATCAACTTGCAAACATCGTTCACCATTTTTATGATAAAAAAATCTAGGAGACGCACCTACAGAATAAGCCTGATTTCGATAAAAATTCATTCTAATTTTACCAATAATATCTTGCATCCCCATAAAACCACCTCACTTATATTTAGGCAACAGATTAAACTTTTTTTAAAAAGTAATATGTTTTTCCAAATAATCTCGAACAGGGCCATAACTTTTCCTATGTTCTGGTATAATACCATATTCTTCTATTGCACTCAAGTGTTTTTTTGTAGGATATCCCTTATTTTTTCTAAAGTCATACATAGGGTACTTCAAATCAAGTTCGTCCAACATTCTATCTCTAGTCACTTTAGCAATAACACTAGCAGCTGAAATTGTTATACTTTTCAAATCTCCTTTAATAATAGAAGTACTAGCAACATCTAAATCTAATTTCATCGCATCTATCAAAACATGTTCTATTTTACAATTACAATTTTCAATTGCTTCCTTCATTGCCATCTTTGTCGCTTCATAAATATTAACTTCATCTATAACTTTTTCTGATACAACACCAATACCAACACCTAAAGCTTCTTTCATTATTTTATCGTAAAAAAATTCTCTTTTCTTTTCACTTAGTTTTTTAGAATCAGTCAATCCTTCTAAATTAAAAGATAGAGGCAAAACAACACAAGCAGCAACAACAGGTCCAACTAAAGGCCCTCTACCTACTTCATCAACCCCAGCGATAAAGTTTATTCCTTCTTCTTTTAATCTCCTTTCAAAATAATAATTATCTCTAAGACATACTTCTAATTCTAATTTCTTAATTAATTTTTTATCTGTAGATCTATTCAATTGTTTCTTTATTTCAAAACAATCTTTATATTTTATTTCTACACCAAAGGCCCCTATTTTAGTTTCCCAATTCAAACTATCATAAAACTCTTTAGAACAAGTAAGATCTATATCATCAGTCTTATCAAGCAAATCTTGACATACTAAACTAGCGCCACTAATTATTACATATTTATCTTTAGGTAAATCTAACATATCCAATTTCTTAAATATTTCTTCTTTAATCATATAACATCCTCTACTTTATTTTTATCTTCTATATACCATTAAACGTATAATAAAATATCTTTGCATGATTTGTAATATATTGATAATTTTCTTTATTACTTTTATTATTCTCTAAAAAACTCAAAACAATAGATAAATCATCACAATCTTCCATTATAATCATAACTTCTTTATTAAGACTTAACTGTTCAGACATAATCTTCTCATTTAACATGCTAGGTATAAATATATAAAAATCCACCTCTATATAACTCCCGCTATTCTCATCTAAAACTACTCCTTTTTTTCTATCAGTAAAAATTTTAATAATTTGATATAAAAGATTATAACTACTACTACAAACATAAATATTTAAATTAGGAAATTTATCTATTACTTTCTTTACTTCTTCTGTATAACTTAAATTATTAGACACTATTGTTTGATAATCTTCCATTAATAAAGCTTCATTCAAAGGTAATAAATTAATAATTATTTTTCCTTTAAAGTTATTTAACATGATAAGAGCATCATCTAAAGTTAAAATATCATAATATGTTAACTCATTAAGGTTATTATTTTGAATTGTATTAATAGTTATTTTATTAGTAGTTACACGAGAAAAAACTAATACTTTCTTATCTTTAGTCATAACTATATCTAACATAACACCTGTTAATCCCTCTAAATTATTAACAGATTCTATAAATGTCTTATTATTATATAAATTACTTTTATGAGCAATAATCATCATAATAAAACCGTCCTTTCTTCTATAGAATATGTTGAAAGGACAGTTAACTTAACTTAATTTTATTTTTATTTTATTAGATACTTCCCTCATGTCACACCTACCTTTAATTTTAGGAGTAATTATTTTCATTACTTTACCCATATCTTTAATAGTAGAAGCTCCAACTTCTTCAAAAGCATCATCTATTATTTTATCTATCTCTTCATCATTCAATGGTTCAGGAAGATACTCTTTAATAATAGCTATTTCTTTATCTAAATTTTCTACTAAATCTCCTCTAGCAGCATTACTAAATTCTAATCTAGATTCTTCCCTTATTTTAAGTTCTTTTGCAAGAACATCTATAACTACCTCATCAGTTATCTCTATCTTTTTATCAATTCGTTCTTTATCAATAGATCCCTTAAGCATCCTAATAACAGACAACCTAAATTTATCTTGTTCCTTCATAGCTTTAACCATATCATTTTTAATTCTTTCAAACATAAAATCCTCCTATTTTGTAACTATTTCTTTCTTTATCAAATAATAATTTTTTCCATCTTTTGTAAAAGTATAATTATATGTATCTTTAGTAGTACCAAAAACTCCATCTAACACTTCAACAGTTAAAACAATATTATTATTATCTTTCTTAGCTTCTACTAATTTTAAATTAACAGGATCTACTTTAGTCTCTTCATCTTTAGTATATAATACATAACCATCTGCTACCTCATCATAAAATGCATAATGATTAGGATCAACCTCAAAAGATAAATGCTCTATAGTAACACTAGGCCCATAAATATCTCTTACCTCTTTTTCTAAATCATCACTTTTAATAAAGTCAACAATACCCTCACAAGTATATCCTGTAGTATCATCAGTAATGTCAACTACATCACAATTAATAGACTCATCACTAGAAGCATTCTTATATCCATAATAAAGCATAACTCTAGGATTCATGACATCAAGTGATTCAATGTCATAATAAGCAATTTTTTTATATAAATTTTCTACTTCTTTATCTTTAATAGAAATAGTATCATCACTAGTACCTAATTTCTTATAAGCAAATATAATGCCTCCAATAACTAGCTCCAATATTATAATTAAAATAACTACTTTTATCCATGTATTATTTTTTTTCATTATTTCCTCCTATATTTTCTTCTTTTTAATAAAAAACTTCGTAATATAACTTAAAAATATAGCCATAATAACAATAAAAATCCAAGAAATAATAGTATATACTACACCACTTGTATAATTACCTACAATTGCCAAAATACTTTCAGGAATGTATTTATCTATTACTGCCGCTAAATCAGGTAATCCAATATTATTTTTAATAAAGGTTAAAATTCTTAGAAAAATATCTACAATTGCAATAAAATATACAAAACTTGAAAAGCGTCTAAAATACATAATTACAATTAAAACTAAAACTACTAATACCACTAAATCAATATACATAAAACCACCTCTTATTATTTCTCAATAAAATATAAATTATATTGTTTTTCTCTTCCTAAAGTTGTCTCATCACCATGGCCAGGATATAAAACTATATCGTCATCATAATTTTTAATTTTCTTAATAGATGCATCCATATCTTTACTACTACCTGTTGGTAAATCACATCGTCCTACTGTATCTTTAAAGATAAAATCTCCTACAAACATAGCATCCGCATCTTTAAAATAAAAGGTTACAGAATCACTACTATGTCCAGGAGTCATAATAGGAATAAACTTAAAAGTTCCTACCTCTACTTCTTTTAAATCAGTAAGATTACTTTTCTTAAAAATTTTTAATCTTCTATTCATATTTAAAAAATCTCTCAAAGCTCCAATATGATCAAAATGGGCATGAGTGACTAATATTCCAATAATCTTATCCTCTCCAACTACCTCTTTAATATTTTTACTATCACTTCCTGGATCAACTATTAAACATGTCCCATTATCACTTAAAACATAACAATTCTCTTCTAATGCTCCTGTTACTATTTTTTTTATTTTCATATATATCTCCTATCTATATAATATAGAATAGTAAAAATTAAAGTAATCGTCAAGTAAAGATGAAAAATATTTACTATTTTACTTAAAAGAACATAAGAAATAAAATAAATTTTATTTCGCCCTTGTCGTTACCTCCAAGGATTCCTATTTCATAGATAGAGTAT
>CALVTA010000051.1 GCA_944359735.1 uncultured Bacilli bacterium
GTAATGCCTTTAATGTGTCATTAAAGATGAATGATGAAGGGAATAGATATGGTTTTAGTAGTAATATAGATACTCATATGATGAAGAATGATGAGTGGGCAGTAGTTTCCTATTTATCACAATCAAAATATGGAAAACTAGGTAATGAAGACTATACTGGAAACAATAAAGAAGTATATCAAAATAAATCTAATAGTTATATAACAGGATGTAGTTATGGAAGTCCATCAAATGTAAATGGAGATTATGGGTGTAAATATACATATGAAGAAGAAAAAGCTGGTACAGGAGCCAGTACAACAGGAACAATATATGGAATATATGATATGAGTGGAGGAGCCTGGGAATATGTCATGGGTAACTATAATGATGTAATAGGGAATAGTGGTTTTGATACTATGCCAGAAACAAAATACTATAATAAATATACCAGTGATGATCCATTAACAGCCTGTAATGAAAATGAATGTATATCTCATGGATTATCAGAAACAGCAGGATGGTATAATAATTATCAAACTATGGTAAGTGAGAGGTACCCATGGTTGTTGCGCGGTGGTGCGTATAACAGTAGTACTAGTGCGGGCGTGTTCTATTTCGACAACACGAATGTTATTGGTGGTCCTCACAACAGTGGATCATTTCGTCTCGTGATGAGTACGGATTAAACATTATTAAATTTTACTTCATTAATTTAGAAAATAGAAAAGACTATAATTAACAAAGAAAATAACATAAATATTATTTTAATACATGATATTAGTAAATTCTAATATCTTTTTCTTTAATTTTTTTGTATACATGCTATAATATTATTAGTTTGGTAAGAAAGGCTGTGGTCTTATGGATTTTACTTTTAGTAGTAAGGAAGAACTATATAAAATGATTGAACCAGCTCTTGATGCTAAAAAAAGTGAACTCGATCGTCTGGGTTATAGATATATCCACAAAAATGATGTTTGGAATTATTTAATTTTAACTAAATGGACTAAATCCCATAATTTGGAACTCAATGACATTGTGAGTGACATTCTAAATTGTGATAATAGACTATTAGATAAATATCTAAAAGAAAAACTTTCTGAACAAAAACAAAAAATAGAAATCATATAAGAGGTGTATCATGAAAAAAGAAAAAAATAACAAGAAAAAAAATATGGCTATTGAGAAAAAGAAAATGTTAATAAGAACAATGATATTGGTTGCTGTAGCAGTAATAGTATGTTTCTTAATTGTACCATTATTTAAGTCATTGAATTTTGGACTTGATTTGCAAGGAGGATTTGAAATTCTTTATCAAGTTAGTCCAATTGATGGTAGTAAAATGACAAAAGAAAAACTTAATGCTACTTATAAAAGCATGCTTAAACGTATTGATACTTTAGGTGTTAGCGAACCTGAAATAACTTTGGAAGGTAATGACAAAATTAGAGTAAAACTTGCGGGGGTTACTAATAAAGAAGATGCTAGAAATACTTTATCTACAGTTGCAACATTAACATTTCGAGATAGTGAAGATAATTTATTAATGACTAGTGATGTTTTAAAATCTGGAGGTGCAAAAGTTACTACTGATTCAAGTGGCAAACCTGCAGTTAGTTTATCAGTTTCCGATAAGGATACTTTTTATAAGGTAACAAACGCTGTTAAAGATTATGAAAATAATATAATTGTTATTTGGCTTGATTTTAATGAAATGACAGATTCATATGCCAATGAAGGAAGTATGTGTGGCACAAGTGAAAGCAACTGCTTATCTGCTGCTACAGTATCACAAGGTTTTGCAAGTGATGTCATAATTCAAGGTAACTTTACAGAAGAAGAGGCAACAGAATTAGTTGATCTTATTAATTCAGGAAGTCTTCCTACTAAGTTAACAGAAGTATCTAGTAAAACTGTAGGTGCAAGTTTTGGAGATGCAACTTTAACTATGACTATGTATGCTGGTATCGCAGGTGTACTTGCTATCATTATTTTACTTATTGCGATTTATAACTTTTCAGGTATTATTTCGGCTGTATCTGTATTATTATATACATTGCTTGTATTTGCTGCCTTTTGGCTTGTAGGTGGAGTATTAACTCTTCCAGGTATTGCAGCTTTAATACTTGGTATTGGAATGGCAGTTGATGCTAATGTTTTGACTTATTCACGCATTAAAGAAGAATTGTTAAAAGGAAGGAGTCTGGAAACAGCCTTTAAAAATGGTAGCAAATCAAGTCTTAGTACTATTTTAGATGCTAATATTACAACTCTTTTAGTCGCTATTATTATGTTTTATTTTGGCGAGTCTAGTGTTAAAGGTTTTGCAACTATGTTAATTATTAATATTATTGTTACTATGATTACAATGGTTGGTATTACTAGATTTTTAATGAAAATGTTTGTTAAAACAAAATACTTTGATAATAAACTAAATCTCTTTATTGGGGTTCATGAAGAAGCTGTTAAAAAAGAAGAAAATAAGTCTATATATAACTATATTGGCACTAGTAAATATTTCATAGTTTTCAGTCTCGTAGTTATGATCACAGCAGCTATTATGTTTGGTGTTAAAGGAATGAAACTTGGTATCGATTTTCAAGCAGGTAGTGATATAACCATTGCATCAACTGAAATTAGTACTAAAGATTTAAAGAAAGATTTAAAAGAATTAGACCTTGAAGAAGTTAGTATTGATATTAATAATAATGAAACTGATATTAGAATTAAAGATCAGTTAAAAGAAAGTGAAATAGATGAAGTAGAAAGTTATTTCTTAGATAAATATAATGCTAGTGTTGATATAGGTGTTGTTTCTAACGTTGTTAAACAAGATTTAATAAAAAATGCTATTTTTTCAATTATCATCTCTTTAATAGGAATAATTGCTTATATAACTATTAGATTTAAATTTAGCTACGGTATTTCTTCAGTTATATGTTTAATCCACGATGCCATAATGATGATAGCTGCCGTTATTTTACTAAGAGTAGAAGTTAATTCTATGTTTATAGCAGCAGTCCTTGCTATTATAGGATACTCTATTAATAACACAATTGTGGTCTTTGATAGAGTTCGAGAAAATATAGATAAAAAAGAAAAGGATAAGCTAAATAAAGAAGAACTTATTTCAGTTGTTAATCTAAGTATTAAAGAAACAATGTCAAGAAGCATTTATACATCATTAACAACTCTACTTCCTGTTATTGCCCTATTAATTATGGGAAGCAAAGAAATATTAACATTTAATGTAGCTATGATTGTAGGTCTTATTGCAGGAACTTATTCATCATTATTAATAGCAGGAAATTTATTTGTTAAATTTGCAAGCAGAAAGAAAAAAAATAAGAAAAAGAAAAAATTGATTAAAGAAGTGAATGAAAAAACAATAAAAGGTATTAATGATTAATAAATAATATAAAAAGGGTGAGATAAGTTATGAAAAAGGACCTGATAACAATAGACGACTTGATGGATAAAGTCGATGATTATATAAAAAATACTAAAGAACGTGAAAAAATATTAGATGCTTATTATTATGCTAAAGAAAAACATAAAGGACAATATAGAAAAACAGGGGAAGAGTATATTACTCATCCCTTAAATGTTGCTCTAATTCTTACTTCAATTTATTCAGATAGTGAATGTTTAATAGCCGCTCTTTTACATGATGTGATAGAAGATTGTGATGTTGATATAGACGAATTTAAAGAAAGATTTGGACTCACTGTTTATAGATTAGTAGATGGTGTTACAAAATTGGGTAGACTTCATTTTTCTACAGATAATGATTATCTAGTAGAATACTACAAAAAAATAATTGTTGGTATGAGTGAAGATGTAAGAGTTATTATTGTAAAACTTGCCGACAGACTGCATAATATGAGAACTCTTTGGGCAACACCAATTGAAAAACAAAAGAAAAAATCAAAAGAAGTTTTAGAGATATTTGCTCCTTTAGCACATCATTTAGGTATTCATAAGATAAAAAGTGAATTAGAAGATTTATCTTTGCGATATTTAAAACCTACTGTTTTCTATGATATTGCAGATAAACTTAATAAAACCAAAGCAGAGCGTGATACAACTGTATATGAAATGCAAGAAGAAGTTACAGACCTATTAAATAAACATCATATTCCACACCAAATCAAAGGACGTGCTAAAAGTATATATAGTATTTATAATAAGCTTGATAAAGGTAAGAAATTTAGTGATATTTATGATTTGTTAGCCTTACGAATCTTAGTTGATACAGAGCAAGATTGTTATCTTGCTCTTGGACTCATCCATTCAAAATTTAGACCTTTGCCAAAACGTTTTAAAGATTATATTGCTATGCCCAAGCCTAATATGTATCAGTCTTTGCATACAACAGTCTTTGGTATTGATGGTTATTTGTTTGAAATACAAATTAGAACTTATGAAATGGATGAAATAGCAGAAAACGGTATTGCTTCTCATTGGGCTTATAAGGAAAATGGTGGTAGCAAAAAAACTGCTGATCTACAGTCGACTACTACTCAAAAATTACAATTCTTTAAAGAAATAATGGAATTATCCAATACAAATATTAGTAGTGAGGAATTTGTAAATAGTGTTAAAGATGAAGTTTTAAATAATAACATTTACGTTTTTACACCTAAAGGAGATGTCATAGAATTACCTAAAGGTGCTACACCTTTGGATTTTGCATATAAAGTACATAGTAAAGTAGGAGAAACTACAGTTGGAGTAATTGTTAATGGCAACATTGTTCCTTTAGATTACGAATTAAAGAATAATGATATTGTTAAAATAAATACTAATAAAAGTGCTCATCCATCTAAAGAATGGTTAAACATTGTTAAAACTACAGGAGCTCGTAATAAGATTAAAAGTTATTTTAGTAAAAATGAAAAAGAAATTTTTATAGAACGAGGTAAAGAATATCTTGAAAAAGAATTAAGAAAACGAAAAATACCTATTAGTGATTTTTATCATGATGATAATTTAAAGAAAGTATATAAAAATTTGAAAATAGATAACTTGGAAGACTTATTTTATGATATAGGCAGTAATAAACATGCTCCTAATAATGTTATAAATATTAACTATAAAGAAAAAGAAGAAGAAAAACCTAAACTACTCAAAAATATTGTCAAAATAAATGATAGTTCTTCTGACATAATTGTAGATGGAATAGATAAAATAAAAGTAAGCATAGCGTCATGTTGTAAACCAGTTCATGGAGATGATATTGTTGGTTATATTACTAGAGGTAATGGTATTACCATTCATAGAAGTAATTGCCGTAATCTTGCTAGTATGGATGATAGATGTATTAAAGTATCTTGGGATGATAAACCTACCAATAAATACTACAGTGATTTACTTATTAGAACAAATACTTTAGAAAATAAACTTGCAGATATCACTAGTGCAACTAGTAAAATTTCAGTTAATATTACTAGTATTAAAACTATATCAAGAGATGAATATGCAACATACGAAATGGAAGTTATGGTAAAAAATAAAGAACATCTAACAAAATTACTAATAGATTTAAATAATTTACCATATATTACAAGTGTAGAGAGGTTGATACAATGAGAGTTCTAGTTCAAAGATGTAATAATGCTAAATGTGTTGTAAAAGGGAAGGTAATTAATGAAATAGACAATGGCTTATTAATATTAGTTGGTTTTACAGATAATGATAATAAAGATACCATTCTTAAGATGGTTAATAAAATAATAAACTTAAGAATATTTCCCGATAAGGATAATGTTATGAATTTATCTATTTTAGATACTAAAGGATCTATTCTATCTATTTCTCAGTTTACTTTATATGCTGATACCACTAAAGGAAATAGGCCCAGTTATCTTAAGGCAATGAAGGGTGATAAAGCAAGAATTTTATATGAATATTTTAATAAATGTTTAAATAATTATGTTCCATGTTTCAGCGGAGTTTTTGGTGCTGATATGGAAATTACTTTAACTAATATGGGTCCTACTACTATTATGTTGGAGAAATAGCAATGTATAAAAATAGAATAAATTATAAATTATTAAATTTCTTAATATTAATGGGTCTTTTATATATAATAATTACTAATATAGGAACTTGGTATAATATTTTAATTTCTATTATTAAAATTTGTATGCCTTTTATAATTGCCTTTGCTATTAGTTATGCTCTCAACCCTATTATAAAAAAACTAGTCTCTAAAGGATTAAAAAAACCTATAGCAGTCACAATAGTAGTTATTTTAGTCACTGCTATTATTATTACACTTCTAGTAATAACATTACCCCTTCTATATAATCAATTGATTACTTTCACTTCTAATATTGGAGAAGTTATAGAAGATATTGGTGATAAGTTTAATATTAACCTTAGTTTTATAAAAGATACCAGTGGTGATTATTTAAATGATATAATTTCCAGTATGGGTAATTTTCTTAAAGATGGTTCGATAGATATTGTGGGTAAGACTGCTTCTATTATTGGTAAAATTATTATCACTTTTGTAGTCTCTATCTATTTTCTAGCGTATATGGATGATATTAGAAGAGTAGTAGGTGATTTTTTAAAGCAAACTAAATATAAGTATTTTCGCTATGTAAAAGCGTTAGATACTGAGTTAAGTAATTATTTAAAAGGTTTATTACTATTTATGACAATTCAATTTTTTGAATATTCTATTGTTTTTTTCATAATAGGGCACCCTAACTGGTTCTTATTTGGTGTTTTAGCATCTCTTACTACAGTAATACCATATTTTGGTGGCCTTATTACAAATCTATTAGCTCTCTTAACAGCTTCTGTAATTAGTCCAAATTTATTTATTGCCACTTTAATTGTCTGCTTAATTTTTCCACAACTTGATGGTTATATAATTTCTCCTAGGGTATATGGTAAGACTAATAATGTAAATCCCTTAATTACTATTATGATGGTATCAATAGGAGGTACAGTTGGAGGAGCGCTTGGCATTATAATAGCTTTACCAATTTATATCTTAATATCAGCAAGTTATAGATTCTTTAAAAATGATATTAAAAAAGGAGTTAAGAAAGTTAAAGCAGAGTTAAGTTAGTGTCAATTATTAGTGTAAAATTTTTCTGAACTTGATAAATATGAGAAACTATGCTAAAATTATACATGGCTAATACGAAAGAAGAAAGTGGGTATTTTATGAGAACTTTTTATCCTAATGAGGAATTCAATAATATAATTACGCCAATTATTAGCAATGAAGAATATCAGAAAACTAAAGACTGTATTCATCATGGTATGAATAGATATGATCATATGGTTAGAGTAGCTTATTATTCATATTTAGTTACTAAATTTTGTCATCTTAATTATGTACAAACAACTAGAGGAGCTGTTTTGCATGATTTCTTTTTAGATGAGTATGATGAAAAAAAAGCGCATACGTTAGTAAACCATCCTAAAATTGCTTTAGAAAACTCTTTAAAATATTTTGAACTGAGTGATTTAGAACAAGATATTATTAAAGCTCATATGTTCCCAATAGGTAAAAATCTACCAAGATACCTAGAGAGTTGGATTGTTAACATTGTAGACGATCTTGCTAGTTTTTATGAAAGAAGTTATGTTTTAAAAGAGAATATGTCTCTAGCGTGTAGCATGGTTGTATTCTTATTTTTAACTTTTTTTAAGAGATGGTGAAATATGTTTATTAAAGATTTATTAGATGGAAATAAAACAATTATTAATATAGATGATGAAATATCAATACCTAAGGATGATTATCAAAATACTGATATAATTGATCTAAAGAAAGTAAAAATTAAAGGAGCTCTTACGTATCCAAGTAATAACAATTTATTTTTAGATATAGACTGTAATGGGACAATGGTTTTAAAGGATTCTATTAGCTTAGAACCAGTTAGCTATCAATTTTCTTTTAAAATTAATGAAAACGTTTATGAAAAACTCGAAAAAGATCAATTTACTCTTGATATTATTAGCATTTTATGGGAAAATATTGTATTAGAGATCCCTATTCGTTATAGTGAAGTTACAGATTATAAAGATTTAACGGGGGATGGTTGGAAAGTTATTAGTGAAGATGATATCAAAAAAGAAACTAATAATCCATTTAAAGAATTATTAAAAGATATAGAGAAGGAGTGATAATATGTTAAAATTAGATATTCAAATGTTTGCAGTTCCTTTTAGAAAGGTATCTAAAACAAGAAAAAGAATGCGTAGAAGTCATAACGCTTTAAACATCCCAGGAATGATTAAATGTCCTACATGTGGTGAAATGATTAAAGCACATCGTGTTTGTCCTAAATGTGGTAGTTATAAGGGTAAAACTGTCGTTGATATGACAGCGAAAGAAGAAGCTTAATAAAGCTTTTTTATTTTATTCTGTCAAATTTTTTTGAAAATGTCAGGTAAATTATTTCAAGAAAATGTCAGTATGATTAACATTTGATAACTTCAAA
>CALVTA010000052.1 GCA_944359735.1 uncultured Bacilli bacterium
CTCCTTGGTTGTTATCAATATTTTACTCAAAAGTTGCAGTTAATCATTCAAAATTGCATTTACCTTTTCAATTGACCAATACGTTTTTTATTAGAATATTGTAACTCACTTCTGCTTTGCATTGACATAGCCCACGCTTTAATTTGTTCAGCTTGTTCTTTAGTTTTAACATTTTCTATTATTTGCTCAACTGTCAAAATGTTCTTGTTTTTTAAAATGGATTCTCCAACTATTTTTTTAGCTTCAATATACTCATTTTCTCGTTTTAAAGAATCTCTTTTTTCTTTTTTTATTAACATTGGCTTACAAATCTCATACTCTGCAATACTATGTTCTTGTAAATTTATACATTCTAAATTAATAAAAGCACTACCACAACTAACTATTAACAATAATCCTGCTAATGGCAATGACCAACAAATACCTAAACTAAGTAAAAATATAGCTATCATATCTTTTCTTAAACCTTTTTGATGAATCATTTTATTCCAATTTAAATAATTAATAATTTGTGTTGGATATCTATTATCAACATGATAATTTCTATTTTCTTCTTTATTCCATTCTCTACGATTTCTTAATTTAAACACTTTATTAGTAAATTCTATTAATTCTACATCTTCTAAACTTTTAGCCTTTCTTAACATTCTTTTAGTATTAAAATCACACCATTTTTCATAATAACTAATAAAATTAGGACATATTTTTTTCATAACCTTAAATTTTACTTTTTCAAGTTTAAGTACCACTTCTCTAAATTTTAAAGCTCCTAATTTTTCATGCAGTATTTTTTTTCGTTTATACATTTTGATTCTATATTTATATTGTTCTTCTTCAGTTAACCCTTTAGGAATAACAATATTTTAAGAACCAAATATCAACTTGAAATCTTCTTTAATATTCATCTCTTTCCCCCCCTATTTATTCATAATAATCCAACACTTTATAATTTTTTAACTTTTAATACATTATTATCATTATCATCAGGTAAATTAGCTATCATACCATCTGCTAAATTTATCAACCTATCAAGCTCTTCATTTGACAAAGAATCAATATATTCTTCAGCAATTGTAACATTAATACGAACACCATCATTAGGACTATATAATGTACTCGTAGTAGCAGAAGCATAGTAGTAGCAGAAGCATATGTAATAAACAAAGTCTCTTTTCCATCATCATTCAAAGCAGACGCAGTAGTAGTATAAGTTCCAGAAAAAGTCGCTGTTGTTGTTGTAGAAAATAAAGTATTAAACATATAATCCCTCCTTAATATGATTCATATCATACAATACTTTTTATTGATCTGTCAACAAAATTTGACACTATTAATCTTAATCTGAAACACAACAATAAGTAATCAAAAAAACATACGAATATGACCTCCCTTCGTTCATCCTCTTTAGCTTTAATTTGATTATAATCTTTTTGTTAATATCTACCAACTAAAATTTTCATTAACAATCATATCTTCTTTTAGCAATAGACAAACCAAAAAAAATATAGTATAATCTATATCGGTTAGTTCTTTGAGGTTTTATAAAAAGAAAGGAGAAATAATGAATAAAAAGTCAAACGAAACAAAGATAATTGTTTTAGGTGGCTTAGGAGAAGTAGGAAAAAACATGTATTGTGTAATACATGAAGATGAAATTATTGTTATAGACGCGGGAGTATCTTTTGCAGAAGGAGAACTTTTAGGAATTGATTATGTTCTTCCAGATTACTCATTTTTAAAAGAAAATGAAAACAAAATTAAGGCTCTATTAATAACACATGGTCATGAAGATCATATTGGAGCAATTCCTTTTTTATTAAAAAGTGTTAACATCCCTGCTATCTATGCCCCTAATCAAGCTAAAGAATTAATTAGATTAAAATTAGAAGATCGTAATATTAGATATGATAATTTATTTGTTTATGACGAAAATACAAAGTTAAAATTTAAATATATGGAAATAGAGTTTATTAGAACTACTCACTCTATCCCTGACTCACATGGTATTTGTATAAATACTCCCAATGGTAGAATTGTAACAACAGGAGACTTTAAATTTGATTTAACTCCTATTGGTCCAATGGCTGATTTATATAAAATGGCAAAATTAGGTGAAGAAGGGGTTGACTTACTAATAAGTGATAGCACTAATGCTTTAAATGAAGGAATGTCAGTAAGTGAATCAAGAGTTGATGATGCTTTAACAGACATTTTTAATAAATACAAATATAGTCGTATTATAATTGCTACTTTTGCTTCTAATATTTATAGACTAAAGCATATATTTGAATCATGCTATCAACACGGAAGAAAAATATGTGTATTTGGTCGTAGTATGGAAAATAATATTGATATTTCTATTAAAGGAGGATATATTGACCATAAGGAGTTACTAGTAACACCAGAAGTAGCAAATACATTAAAACCTGGAGAAGTAACAATTCTTTGTACTGGTTCCCAAGGTGAACCATTAGCTGCTCTATCAAGAATCGCTGAAGGAACACATAAACAAATAAAATTAAGACCAGATGACATTGTGATATTCTCATCAAGTGCCATTCCTGGTAACGCTTTAAGCATTCATAAAACTATTAATAAATTATATTTAAAAGGTGTTAAAGTCTTTACTAACATGACTGTCAACAACTTACACACCTCAGGTCATGCTAACCAAGAAGAACTAAAATTAATGATTAGATTATTAAAACCAAAATACTTAATGCCTTTTCATGGAGACTATAGAATGTTAAAAGAACATGCTAATCTTGGAATTGATTGTAACATTCCAAAAGAAAACACTTTCATCTTAAAAAATGGTGATAGCTTAGTTTTAAAAAATCATAAAATAATAAAAGGTGAAAGTTATCCAAACAACGATATTTATGTAGACGGTTCTAGAATTGGTGAAGTTGGGAGTGCTGTTATAAGAGATAGAAAAATAATGGCTAACGATGGAATTTTAGTTGTAATCGCTAATATTAATTCATCAACAAAAACACTTTTAACAAAACCTAACATTACCACAAGAGGTTTTGTATTAGTAAATGAAAATGAAGAATTAATTAAAAAAATTGAAAAAGAAGCAACCAATATTATTAATACTAAATTACAAGATAAAAAAATCTCTTTAACTGATATAAAAAATCAATTAAGTTTAGATTTAATTCCCTTTATTTTAAACTTAACTGGTAGAAGACCTATCATCTTACCAATAATTCTAGACATAAAAAAATAGAGTTCAGTTCACCGAACTCTATTTATTTTGCTTCTTCAACTGCCCTAGTTTCTCTAACAACTGTAATTTTTATAGTTCCAGGATAATTAAGATTAGCTTCAATTTTTTCCTTAATATCTCGAGCAATTCTATGCGCCTCTAAATCATCAACTTCATCAGGTTCTACTATAACTCTAAGTTCTCTACCTGCTTGCATAGCATAAGCTTTAGAAACACCTGTTATATCATTAGCAACTTCTTCTAATTGAGCTAATCTTTTAACATAATTTTCTAAAGAATCATTACGAGCTCCAGGCCGTGATGCAGATAAAGCATCTGCGACAGCAACTAAAGAAGAAATAACTGAAGTAGCTTCAGTATCACCATGATGAGAAGCAATAGAATTAATAACAACTTCATTCTCACCATATTTCTTAGCTAATTCCACACCTATACTAACGTGACTACCTTCTATTTCATGATCAACAGCTTTACCTATATCATGCAAAAGACCAGCTCTTTTTGCAAGACTAACATCTTCACCAATCTCACCAGCCAACAAAGCTGATAAATTAGCAACTTCTAAAGAATGCTGTAAAGCATTTTGCCCATAACTAGTTCTAAAATGAAGTCTACCAATAAGCTCTATTAGCTCTGAAGCCATTTTAGTGATACCAAGCTCAAATAAAGCATAATTACCATACTCTATAATTTTTTCTTTAGTCTCTTTACATACTTTATCATAAACTTCTTCAATTCTCGTAGGGTGAATTCTTCCATCTTTAATTAAAGTTTCCAAAGTAAGTCTAGCCATTTCTCTTCTTAATGGATCAAAACTAGACAAAACAACAGCCTCAGGAGTATCATCTATAATAAGATCTACACCTGTAATTGCTTCAATCGTCCTTATATTTCTACCTTCTCTACCAATAAGTCTACCTTTCATTTCATCATTAGGTAAACTAACTACCGTAACTGTCTGATCACTAGCAATATCAGCAGCATATTTCTGCATTGCTGTTACAATTAACTCCTGAGACTTCTTTTCAACTGTCATTTTTGCCTCGTTTTCTTGTTCACTAATATAAACAGCAATTTCTCTACTCATAGATTCTTTAACATTTTTCATAATCAAATCATGAGCTTTTTCTTTACTATATCCAGAAATTTCTTCAAGTAAAGTAATCTGTTCCTTTTTTATTTCCTCCACTTTTGCTTCTTTTTCTTGAATTTCTTTTTGTCTTTGAATTATCTTCTCTTCTCTTTCATCTAAAATTGTTTCTCTTTTTTGACACAACTCATCTCTTTTATCTAAACTACTCTCTCTTTGTAAAAGCTTATTTTCATTATCCTTAAGTTCTAATTTTTTCTCCTTAATATCCTTCTCTACTTCAAGTTTTAACTGATAAGCTTTTTCCTTCGCTTCCATGATCATATCACGTTTAAGTTTATCAGAATTTTTCTCAGCTTCTTCAAGCATTTTTTTTATCTTTTTAGAAGTTGTACTTTCTCTTAGAAAACCAACTAATAAAGTTAATCCAAAACCACAAATTAATCCAAAAATTATAAGTAAAATGGAGAATAAAACTTGTTCCATATTATACCTCCATTAGATATATACTTTAAATAAAAATCTAAACTATAATCTAATTATATTGTAAATTTTAATTCAAGACTTGTCAAGGTAAGAAAAATAAGGGTAATACAAGTGTCTTATTTATGTTTGTCATTTTTTATACAATCTTATCAATAGATAGGTGATAAAATGATAAAAGTGAATATTGAAGAATTATTAAAACAAGAAAAAAGAAGTAAATATTGGTTATGTCAACGCATGAATATAACTTCAAGAAATTTAAACCGTATTATAAGAGGTGAAACAACATCAATTTCTTTCAAATATATAGAAGAAATATGTTTGTTACTAAACTGTACACCAGGAGAATTACTAACTATAACATCAGAAAAAAGCAACCAAAAAGAAAAAATCACACCATAAAAAAGAGAAGCCAAATAACTTCTTTTTCTAATCTTCTTCCTTTTTATGTAAACTTATACCATAGAAATCTCTTACCTTCATTTCAATTTCACTTGATAAATCTTTTTTATCTTTAAGCAAAAGTTTAACATTTTCTTTACCTTGGCCCAATTTTTCACCGTTATAAGAATACCAAGCACCGGTTTTTTCTATAATACCTGATTCTACACCTAAATCTATAAGTTCCCCTTCTTTAGAAATACCTTCACCATACATTATATCGACAACAGCAGTCTTAAAAGGCGGTGCTACTTTATTTTTAACAACCTTTACAGTAGTTTTATTCCCCATAACTTTATCTCCAACCTTAAGTTGTTCATTACGTCTAATATCTAACCTAATAGTAGAATAAAACTTTAAAGCTCTACCTCCTGGAGTAGTTTCAGGATTACCAAACATAACTCCAACCTTCTCTCTCAACTGATTAATAAAAATAGCAATTGTATTTGTTTTATTAATAGTACCAGATAACTTACGTAAAGCTTGAGACATAAGTCTTGCCTGTAAACCAACATGAGAGTCTCCCATTTCCCCATCAATTTCTGCTTGAGGTACTAAAGCAGCAACAGAATCAATTACAATAATACTAACTGCCTCACTTCTCACTAAAGCCTCACATATTTCAAGAGCCTGTTCACCTGTATCAGGTTGAGACAAAATAAGTTCATTAGTATTAACACCTAATCTTTTAGCATAAACAGGATCCAAAGCATGTTCAGCATCAATGAATGCTGCTCTTCCACCTTCTTTTTGAACCTCAGCAATTGCTTGTAAAGCAAACGTAGTTTTACCGCTAGATTCTGGACCATATATTTCAATAATACGACCTTTTGGATATCCACCAATTCCAAGAGCTATATCAAGACTCAAACATCCACTAGAAACAACATCCATTTTCATATGAGGATTATCACCAAGTCTCATAACTGCACCTTTACCAAATTGTTTTTCTATATCAGCTAAAACTGCTTCCAAATTTTTATCTTTGCTGCCTTTGCTAGCCATTTTACTCATAACTTCCTCCTTGTATAAAATAATCACAATACCATTGTATAAAGTTAAAATTAAAATGTCAAGCATTTTTCGAACAATAGTTCAATTTTTAAAATTCAACAAATATAGTACTTAAATTTAGAAAATTCAAAAAAAAGAACCATTAATTTTCTTTTGGTTCTAAAATCAACTTTTTATTAAGACTAAAATATTCTATCATAGAAACTATTGACATAATAGTTGCAAAATAAATTAAAAAGTCGGCTACTCTAATATTCCAAAGTTCAAATGGCAAGTTATAAAAGAAAGTTAAAACAAGTCCGACCATCATCGAAGCAGTTTTAATCTTACCTGATTTAATTGCTGCAACTACTTTACCCTTACGAGAAGCCTCCATCTTAATTGCATCAACTATAGTATCTCTAAAAATTATAATTACAGGAATCGCCACAGGAATAAAACCTTTATATGCTAAAATAATTAAAGCACTATTAACTAAAGCTTTATCAGCAATGGCATCCAACATCTTACCTAAATCAGTTACTTGGTTATTTTTTCTAGCCAAATAACCATCTAAAAAATCAGTAAAACTTGCTATTAAAAATATAATTCCCGCTATTACATACTCTAATTTTACATATATACCAGAAACTACAATCTGTGGGAAATTAAACCCAACAAGATAAAATGGAAAAATTAAAACTATAATCATCAAAATTGTTAAAACTATACGCAAAAAAGTCAACTTAGTAGGTGTATTCATAAATTTCTATTCCTTTCAACTCACTAGAAATAACAGGTTCTTTATTAATTGTTTTAATAACTATTATTGAAATGATAATTGCTACAAAAAAAACAATTCCTGCTAACACAAATGGCATTTTTTTTATTTTTCTTTTATATTCTTTAGTATAAGGGGACTGTATTTTTTTTGTCTTCGCCAATTTTTCTTCTTCCTCTTTCTTTTTTTTAGCTTCCATTATATCATCAAGAGAGATTTTAGAAGTATGTTCAAACAAAAAATCATTAAATTCATCTTGTATTTTTACATCATCTAAGCCTAGATATTTAGCATATTCTTTAATCAATTCTTTCATATAATAAACATCTTTAAATGCTCTAATATTAGCACTTTCAATATTCTCAAGATAAGAAATATCAACCTTCAAATCAGATGCAGCTTCCTCTAAACTAACGCCATTACTTCGCCTTGTATCTTGAAGATATTCACCTAATTCTTTCATAAGTCACCTCTATTATATAATTAATATTTAATAAGCCATGTTCTGTACCTATTTCTAGGTGGCAAGTATCTATCTACTATTTCTAGTTCCTAAAAAAATTCATTTCTTTTTTTAAGACTCCCCTACCATAATTTGGGTTTCTCACTCGTGGGGTTTACCGCGTTTCACTTTTTAGTTTCCTAAAAACTCGTCTCTGTGGCACTTTATGTCTTGTTATCATAGAAATTCCTTAGACAACAAAAACGCCGTTAGTGTTAAACACTACCATAAGTTATTTTTTCCTTAAGCACGAACACTACAATCATCTCAGAATTGTGTGAGCATGGACTTTCCTCTAAAGTTATACTAAAAATATAACCTCAGCACTTGCCTAAAATACTAATCATCATCTTTACCATAGACTTCTTTTTCAAGTTGACTAAGACGTCTTAAAATATCAAGATTACTAACCTCAGTTGTATCAGCATTCTTTCTAACAATCTCTACATTCATTTTAGCATTCCTTAAGTCTTGTTTTAAAGTCATAATTTCTCTTAAAAGTTCAGCCTTCTCTTTTTCTAAGCTATCAATAATTGCAAAAAATTGCTCATAATCACTAATAATAACATCAAGAAATTGATCGACCTCTTTAAGTCGATACCCTCTTGTATCGATCTTAAAATCTTTCTCTAAAATTTCTTGTGGCGTTAATGTTATTTTATTCTGATACATCTAAATCACCAATCCCTTTACACTCTTATTTTAGAAAATAT
>CALVTA010000053.1 GCA_944359735.1 uncultured Bacilli bacterium
TGACCATAGTGTACCTCCTTTTTAATAAAAGACGGATACTGCTTGTCATTTATTGGTTTTATATAATATACTTAAAAGTTCATTTTGTCAATTTCCTGATTAGGGTATGAATATTAGTTGTGTTTTAAATAGTTTTCTAATTCAGATAATTTAATTTTATTATTTAAGTTTTCAATAAAAATTTCATTAGAATAATTAAAAGCTAAAAAGGTTATATCATTAATTATAATTCTATGTGGTTCTAGATAAGTAAGATTAGTTTTATCTATTGTTCTTAAATTACCATTAATAATAATTGGTTTAACTCTACAAAACTCACAAATAAATTCTAATCTCTTTCTTAATGATTCTTCCATTCTAACTTCTTGCTTGATAACATTTACCATTTTAATCAATCCTTTCTTTGGAAGACTTTTTTCTAAACAAGAAAAAAATCAATCCTAATTTAGAATTGATTGTCTATTTATTCTCAAAACCTATAAAAAGTTCGAGCGGATTTCCCTATGGTGCGAGTAATCAAGTAGTTTCAAACTTTTTTCGCAAAATTAGACAATCGATACAATATTTGTATCAATCTCTAATACTATTTTACCATGAAACTCAAGAAGTGCAAAATTTTATTTTAGCATTTTGTAATAATCTTCTCTCCAATTTTTGGTTTTACCATTACTTCTTTTGTAGTTCAATGATCCATATCTATAATTATCATCATTTAGGATTTCAATTTTTTCAACATCATTTAATGATATTCTCCATACACAACCTTGTAAAATATCACTATCTAATGTAATACATTTATCAAAACTATCTCTTATCTTTTTACATATATTTAAAAATTCTTTATCTTCTCTATGTGTTTCATATTTATCTAGTCTGACATATGCTTTTAATTCTTCTAAAGTTATATTTTTTTCTTTGAGCAACATATCAAATTTTTCTTTATCCATAATATTATCAGGAATATAAACATTGTTTAATAGGAAAGAATATCTTCTAAAATCTGTAATAAAAACATCTTTTTTGTTTTTTCTAAAAGTGATTTTAACATCAAATCCCTTAACTGGTTCTCCTTTATGTTTTTGTGGACATATATTGTTATAGCATTTCACCCAACACCAAATAGGATATTTAGTATTATATTTGTTTTCTACTTGTTTATTCATTTTTTCTAAAACCCATTGATAAGTAGGTCCTGCCTTTTTCATATTAATAAATTTTTCATTACACTCTAAATACCCTTTATTAACTAAATCTTTTAATGCATCAAAAGACTGAAAAGTTACTAATCTCATAAATTACCTCCAATCAACTTTTTCTAAAAAATTTAAAGGACAATTTCCATTTTTAAAACTGATACTAATATGATTTAATGTGCTAAAATTCATTAAGAGAGCATCATCGTATTTAGAAAAATATTCTTCTTGTGAAATTGTTTCATACCATTGTTTGTCTAATAATCTATTATCACTATTACTCATATCATATCCATAAAATATATCATTTATTGATTTTTGAATTTCTTCATCATTTATATTAATTCTGTAAATATCCTTACATTTTGCTATTTCATTTATTTTATTACCTAGTTTTTTATATGGAGCATATCTAAAAAAGTATATATAATTTGCTCCATATTTTCCTCTAAAAATATTTAACGCATCAATATATTCTTCACGTGTCAAGTTAGTTTTTTCTTTATATTTTTCTATATTCCAATCATTTAATATTCTATCTTTATATTTTTCAACATTTTTATCAAATAAATTATACATTTTGTTATCATACATATATTGAAGACTTATTAATCCATTGACCATATCAACATCTTTATTTACTAAATGATAAAAATATAATGGTTTATTTGTTTTAATCAATTTTTGAGTATCAATATATTCATAAAATTCATCACAAGTTATATGTTCTTTAGGTTTTTGATACTCATAGATATATAAGAAACAATTCCCACTAACATAACTATGCTCGCTCATGAATATTGATTTTATATCTAATAATAGTTCTAATTCACTTTCATATTCATGAATACCTTTATATGCTCCCCAAGAATGTTCAAACCAATAATGTTTATTATTATTTTCATAGGTTAAAAAGGTGTGAGATGGTAGCATATCGTTGTCAACTATGTAGATAAAATAAGTTTTAAAATTAATATTATTATCTTGGAATAATTTTCTTTCTAATTCCACTTGATCCCAACATACACCACATTTAGATTTTAATAATTCATCTGGAGTTTGCAAATAATAGAATTTGTAAAATTCATCCTCCCATTTTTGAGGATTAGCATTAATTATATTTTCACCATTTTCATCTTTAAAACCATATTCAATAGAATCCATCAAATTCATTATACTATTGATTTTTTGTTCCATCTTTTTTGCCCCAATCTTCATAAGGATCAAATCCATTTTCTTTTTCCCAATTAATATGATTATCTCTTGCATTCTTCACTGCTACACAACCATTGTTAGATGTTGTACTAGCTCCATCAGTTACTACAAAAAATGGCAAATTATATTTTTTTGCTAATTCTTTTACTTCCAAACAAAATTTTCTGGCTTTATTTAATTCATTATTATTTGGCATAATAACCCATCCTCTCTCCATTAGGCAATTTTTAACAAATTTAGTTTTTCTTATTCCTATTCAATTTTACCATAGAATTTTGTTATTTTTAAGACTTACAACTCCAAATCCTCATTTTTATCAATATTTATATTATTTTGAATTATATCTAAATCATTATCATCAATAATTTCTTCTTGATATAGTTCAGTAACGATTTCATCATATTTATTTGATGAAAAGAATTTATCTTGCAAAAACTCTATAAATTTTCGCCATAATTCTTTGGAATAACTTAATGCTTCTTCAAGTTTAGATACTTTATCTTCTAGCTCATCAATTTCATCATTTGCATTATCTAAATTATATTGTAAGGTTTCAATTTTATCATCTCTAATTTTGATTTTCTTTTGAAGATTTTTAACTTCGTTAGAATGATTTTTTAAATCTTCCTCATAATGTTCAAGTATAGTAGTTAAGTCGTTAGTAGATTTTAAATTAGAAGTAGTATCAGTTGTTTGTTTGATATAGTCTTTAATTTCTTCAACTTCTTTATTTGAAATAGTAAAGTTATTTTTATTTAATTTACTAGGTTTTAAATTATCTATAATTTCAGTAATTTGATTAGACTTATTCTGTAAGTTATCGGCTTTATCATTTAATTCATTAAGTCGTTTCTTATTTTTCTCTTGTTTCTTTTTTAACTCTCGAAAATTATTCATATTTTTAACATTTATATCTTGATTACGACCTTCTTCTTTTGACTTAAGAGTATAGTTTAAATGATAAATTCTATTGAATGAATTAATACAATATTCTCTCATTTTATCTTGAATATTTCTCAAACTATCAGTAGTAAAGACATCACTTTTTCCAACTTGACGCTCCATACCATTTTTAGAACCATCTTTAAAAGGTACTCCAACAATATGTAAATGAGGGGAAGATTCGTCAAAATGAATGGTCGCATTGGCTATCCTAAAATTAGGGACAATATTTTCTAAATCTGATATTTGTTCTTTATAAACTTGAATCATTTTTCTTTTAAATTTATCATCTTGTTCAGTCCAAAAGTCCATATCGCCAAGTTCAATAATTATTTCACAAGCAAGATCTCTTTTATTATCATTAGAGATATGTTTAAAATAATTTTCTATTTTTCTATCATTTCTCGTTTGCTTTTCATTGTATTTAATTCTTGCATCCTCAAACAATTCTAAATACAAATTTTTAGTATCTTCTACGATAGAAGAGGTACCTTTAATCTTACAAATTAAATCTTTATCATTATCATATTTTCTTAAATTATGTTTATCAACTTTTGATAATTGCTGATGATTTTGGATAGCATTATTACTAAATGCAGTAGAATTAAATTCATTATTTTTAGCAAATTGTCTTGCTCTTTTTGTTTTATTTTTATCATTACTTAAATGTAATGAATAACTAAGTTCTTGCATATCAACCAACCTCCTTATTAGAATAGAGCCTACTATATATAGTAGGGTAATTTTGCTTCGCCAAAATTTCTAACCCCCTATATATTTTGACATTGCACGTTGTTTATATCAAAATATGGGGGCTAAGGCTTACCATCTTAGAAACAGTTTGCCTTACTTCGTATTATTTCAAATGCTAAAGCATAAGAAATAAAACTACATATGCCATTGAACAAACTTTTTTTAAAAAAAGTTAACAAAAAATCTTTTTTGATAGGTAACATCAAAAGCAAAAATGAATTTTTGTTTTGATATTTTTCCATTATGTTTTTATATTTTGTTAGTCAAGGGTCAAGACTAGCAATTTCATTTCCCTTGACTAACATTAAAATCTTCTTCGGTTACATTAACAGGTATTGTTTCGAATATATCTTTAATATTTACTTTTATATCATTAGGAGTATTTTTTGTTGCAAACATTCCCATTGCCACCCAATTTTCATTTCCATTATTATCTTTTTGTAAAGGGAATATTCTAATAGGTACTTCATTTTTTTGGAGTGGTAACATATCTAATTTTTCCGTTTCTTTATAATATGTTCCTTTATACAAATTAACTTCGTAACACTCATTTAATCTATATAAATGTTGCATAACATCTTTAATAGGTAGATACTCACTATATCTAACAATTGTATCTACACATATTCCATTAAAGTCATAAGTAAGAGGTCTTTTCTTATCAATATAACCTTGTTTATATAATTCTTCAAAATCACTATAAAAGGTACTTCTAAAATTAACTTGTTTTACTTCATATTTATTATTTATGGTTTCAAGTTCTATATCATCAACATAACGCATTATAATATCTGCTTTTGTTTCTCTATCTAGTAAATCCCAATTATCATTAAAAGCATAATAAGAAATAGGTAATTTAACTTTATTAATAAAGTCCATATCTCTTTTAAGTAGAATATCGTCGATAGTAAAATTTAATTGTTCGGCTTGTTCATTTTCTAATAATTTTGAATTAATCATTTCTATTTGTTCTTCAATTATTTTTGTTTCTTCTTTAAATTCTTCTTCGGTAAATAATGAATCAATATAGGCTTTTTTAATTCTTTCTTTTTTGTCATTTAATTTATTTAATTCTTTGCCTAGTTCTTCTTTAGGGTTTTCTAATTTTGATTTTAATACTGGTAAAAAGAATTCATTAACAACATTATCATATTCTAAAATGTCGGCAAGCATTGTTTTAATTGTTTCTTCTATTTTAGGCTCTTTAATTATTGTTTTACAATTATTGCATTGATAGTAATAATAAACTTTACCATTTTTCTTCCTTGTTGCATTACCACCTAATATTCTTCCACATTTTGGACATCTTAACTTTTGTAAAAACAAGTATTCTTTATCTCGTTTATAATTTCTTGAGTTTTTTCTCTTTTGCACTTGGCATTCCTCCCACAACTCTTTACTTATTAATGGCTCAACAACATTTTCATAACGTGTAGGATTATTTGTCTTTTTTCCATGTATATAATCGCCCTTATAAATTTCATTTTCAATTATTCTTAATATTGTACTATCATCCCAATTTGTTTTTCCTAATACGTTTTCTTCATTAAATATAGTAGAGATATTAAAATATGATTTGCCCTCAAAGTATAAATTAAATATTCTAATTGCAACATCTTTAGTAAGAGGATCGGGAACTAATTTTTTATTAACGTGTTTATACCCAAGTGGTGCTTTATTTGGAATATTTCCAACTTTTATGGCACCTGCTAAGCCAATTTTTGTTCTCTCACTTGTTCTTTCAATTTCATTTTGACTAACTGTCGTAAGTAGTCTTGCAACCATTCTTCCATTAGCATTTGTTGTATTTATATCATCATTAGCACAATCTAAATAAGCATTATTTTCCTCTAAAAATTTCATTATATTTTCCCAATCATAAACACTACGAGTTAGTCTATCTAGTTTTAAAACAACAATTGTATTACATTTCTTGTTTTTAATATCTTCTTTTAATTCTTCAAAGGCTGGTCTATAATTGCCTGTTTTAGCACTTATTCCAGCATCTTTGTAAACCTTATAAATTTCATAACATTTATATTCACACATAGCACGAAGTCTTTTTTCTTGTTCTGGTAAACTAAAACCCTCACGTGCTTGATCTTCGGTACTTACTCTTATATAAAGTCCTGCAATTTTCTTTTCTTCGTTCATTTAACATTTTCCTTTCTATCTTCATATTAAAAAAGAGGCGACAAAGACTTAAAACAACTTTTATGTCTTTGACACCTCATAATATTTCTGCTATATAAATTTTCAAAACTGTTTTATCCATACCCCTCAAAAACATAAAACTTGTTTCTTGATTGTTTATTATATAGTGCTTTACCTAAAAGTCAAGACATATAGCCTATTTTAAGCCCAATATGGCAAGTTTTTAATGAAGTTGGTACAATTATTTATATTTTAGTTTAAACCCCTTATATAGTTTTCTAAATCTGCTAAATTAATTCTTTGAGATAAATTTTCAACAAATATTTCATTAGAATAATTAAATGCTAGAAATGTAACACCCTTAATAATAATTCTATGAGGTTCGATGTAGTTTAAATTTGTCTTATTAATCTTTCTAATATTACCATTGATAATAGTAGGAGTAGTGTTACAAAAGCTACATATAAACTCGATTTTCTTTTTTAATTCGTTATCAATTTCTAATTCTTTCTTTGTAATATTTACCATTTTAAACAATCCTTTCTAAACTTAAATACTAAAAAAGTACCAACTTCTTCAGAAATTGATACTTATATATTTAAGTCCTAACTTTAAAAAAGTCTGGACAGATTGCCTACTGGTGCCGTTGAGGAAGTTATCTACAACTTTTCCCAAAGGTAATTGATGTATGAATCAATCACTATATACATTTTAACACAAATATTCTTTAAAATAAACAATTATAAATTTTCTTTTATTTCAGGAAATAAATCATATAAGTTATACCCTAACAAGTTATCAAAGTATGCTTTCAATTTATATGTTTCTTTTATGTGATATTGTGTATTTGAGTAAGCACCTCTCCTAATCATAATATCAATTAATCTTTTATCAATCGTATAAACTTTACCACCTTGTGGACACATTAAATCACATATATTTATTATCTTTTCTTCTATTGTGTAGTTATGGTTTTTTATAAACTCTGTTAAAAACAAATTATCTTTTGGGTTTGGAACTCCTCCTGCAGTACATATAATATCATTGTTTAAGTAAGAATGTGTTAAACATATATCACAATATTCTTCGTCATAACCTTTATCTTTTAAATAATTATACCCCCTCATAACATGTCCGTGGGATTGTCCGTTATATTTACCAATATCGTGTAAATATCCAAGAGTAATCGCTTTATCTATATCTGCATTATAACCTTTTTCATTTAATGCTTTTGCTATTTTACCTGCACTCTCGCCAACACACAAACAATGGTCTATCCATGTATCACTTTCAGTCTTTTTTCTATAATATTCTAATATTTTTTTGGCTTCTTTGCTTGTTATTTTCATACTCTATTCTCCCAACTTTTTAAATAAATCACTATAAACTTTATCTACATCTATGTAATTTACCATTGTTATTTTGTGATTATTAGTAGTTATTTCATAAGAAGTATCTTTTTTTATATTAGGACAACTTATATCTTCACTTGTAAACCATTTTTTATTTATCATATATGCAATAACAGATATATCCCAAATGACTCGTCTTTCTTGTATTCCATGATATCCATCATTATAAAATCTATCTATTAGATAATTACATAATTCACTTTTATCATTCAAATAATGTTTTAATTCATATATTGAGATTCTTAAATTAGAAGCAACATTTTTGCAAGGAATAATAGTTAGTTTAACTTTTGAATCAAATACTATTTCTACTGCACTTACATCTTGTCTGAAATTAAATTCCAAATTATTATTTTGTAATAAACTATGTCCACCTAACCAAATTACTTCTATTTTATCAATTATTTTAGGCTCTTTTTTTATTGCCAAAGAACTTGGCGTATTTATTTATAATTTTTCTACAATCTTCTGTTAATCCCAAGTTCTTT
>CALVTA010000054.1 GCA_944359735.1 uncultured Bacilli bacterium
AATCAAACAGGTTATAGAATAGAATTCTTTGGTAGTGAAATAGATAGAATTAGTGAAATAGATGTTTTAACAGGAACCGTAATTTCTAATAAGAAAAATATTAGTATTTTTCCAGCTAGTCACTTTGTAATTAGTGATGATAAACTTAAAGTTGCAATTAAAAGGATAAAAAAAGAATTAGAAGAACGTTTAAAAGAACTTAAAGACGAAAATAAACTTCTTGCTGCAGAACGCCTTGAACAAAGAACCAATTATGACTTAGAAATGCTAGAAGAAACTGGTTTTTGTCATGGTATTGAAAACTATTCAGCGCCTATGGCAGGACGTAAACCTGGTGAAACACCAACAACTCTTATGGATTTCTTCAGAGATGATTATCTATTAATAGTAGATGAATCTCATGTAACATTGCCTCAAGTAAGAGGAATGTATAACGGTGATAGAGCAAGAAAACAAAACTTAGTTGATTATGGTTTTAGGTTACCTAGCGCCCTTGATAATCGACCTTTAAAATTTGATGAATTTGAAAAAAAGATCAAACAGGCTATATATGTATCAGCAACTCCAGGAGATTATGAACTTGAAAAAACGCAAGGTAAGTTTGTTGAACAAATTATTAGACCTACTGGTCTTTTGGATCCAACTATTGAAGTTAGAAAAACAGAAGGACAAATAGATGATCTAGTAGGAGAAATAAATGAACGTATTAAGAAGAATGAAAGAGTTTTGATTACAACATTAACTATTAGAATGAGTGAAGAGTTAACTAATTACTTAAAAGATTTAGATATTAAAGTAGCATATCTGCATACTGAAATAAAGACTTTGGAACGTTTACAAATAATCCATGATTTAAGATGTGGAATCTATGATGTTGTCGTTGGAATTAACCTTCTTCGTGAAGGAATAGATATTCCAGAAGTATCACTAATCGCTATATTAGATGCTGATAAAGAAGGATTCCTAAGAAGTGAGAGAAGTCTTATCCAAACAATAGGACGTTGTGCTAGAAATGCAAGTGGTCATGTTATCATGTATGGAGATAATATTACAGATAGCATGAATAAAGCGATTAAAGAGACAAAACGTCGTCGTGAAATCCAAGAAGCTTACAATAAAGAACATGGTATAGTTCCTAAAACAATTGAAAAAGAAATAAGAGAAGTTATTAGTAATGTGGATACAAAAGATTCTACTAAACCTAAAAAGAAATTAACTAAGAAAGAAAAAATGTTAGAAATAGAGAGAATTGAACAAGAAATGAAAGAAGCAGCTAAGAACCTTGACTTTGAACGTGCTATGGAACTTAGAAATGCCTTGTTTGAAATGAAGAGTGATGGATAATATGAAAAATTTAGAATTGCAAAGAAAAAATTTAAAATCAATTTATGATAAAACAATAAAAAAATATGAAACTGCCTTAATCAGAGATTTTGACTGTGATTATGATAAGCGCAATATGTTAGATTTATTTTTTGAGAATACCTATGAAGATGTTATAACAGATATGTTTGCTAACTATAGAAAAATGCTAATAAAAAGAAATAGTGCAAATGAATTTAAAAATATTAAACTATCAACACCAGTTATTGTTGTAGAAAAATTATCAAATGAAGAAAGGACATATTTATTATCGTTATATATAAATAAATTAATTGAACTAGATATGGACGATTTAGGATTAGCAAGTATAAATATTTTAAAAAAATGGCAAAGTAAAGATCATATTAATGACGAGATAGTTTTTAGTAAAGATAAAGAAATATATAAAAGTGGAAATCTTTACGTCTTAGAAACAGAATTTTCCATAATTAAGTATTTCTCTAAAATAGAACATCAAAAAAATTCTACGAAAAAATATGAGAAAACACTAAAATGATAATCTTATCGAGAAATAGCAGAAATAAATTTAAGGAGAAATTAACTAAAAAAGAAAAACTAAATAAGAAATGAAGCGTGAATAGTTATGAAGAAAAGATTTAACCGTATTTATATCGAAATAACTAATAAATGTAATCTAAGTTGTTCCTTCTGTAAAAAATCTATAAGACCATTAAAAGAAATGTCAGTAAGTGAATTTAAAGAAATAATATCTAAGGTAAAAGACTATACTAATACTATCTGTCTTCATGTAAAAGGAGAACCGTTAATTCATTCTAATTTAAATGAAATATTAAAAATTTGTGATGACAATAATATAAATATAAGTCTAACTACTAATGGAACTCTATTAAAAGCAAAGATAAATGAGTTAATTAGTCATGAATCATTATCTAAGATACATATTTCTTTAAATGCCGAGGTAAATAACTTAGATTATCTTAATGGTATATTTAAAGCCGTTTCCAATTTTCCACAGGATAAGATAATAATATATAGACTTTGGGCTCAAAAAGAAAATAAATTAGATGAAAAATCAACAGAAATAGTGGAAAAACTAAAAGAACAATATCGTTTATCCACAGAAACTGTTGAAAAAATAAAAAAAGAGAAAAATACTAAAATAGATATTAACAAATATGTGGATAAAGATTATCTCTTTGAATGGCCAACTGTATCTAACGATAAAACTAACGGCTTTTGTGAAGGCTTAAAAAGTCAACTAGCCATACTATCGAATGGTACAGTAACAGCATGTTGTCTAGATGATGATGGTATTATTAATCTGGGAAATATCTTTGAAGAAGATTTAAAAGATATATTAGAAAAAGATAAAACCCAAAAAATAATAGAAGGTTTTAGAGATAATAAATGTGTTGAAGAACTATGTCAAAGTTGCTATTATAAAAACAGATTTAAGAAATGATTTTCTATAATTATATCCACAATGGCAGTGGAAAAACTAAAAACATAATCACTTTATCAACAGATATGTGAATAAATTAGAAAGGATCATCACAAAATATGGATAAAATAGAACAATCTAAAATGAGTGCTAAAGATATGTTTGAAGAAGTTAAACCAACTTATCAAGAAAGTCTTAATAACAATTTCGATTTAGACGAGTATACAAAAGAAAAATTAACAGATTTTTATAATAGAACTAATGAAGAAGTTTTAAAGTTAGCTTTAGCCGAATATCAAGCAAAGTTATTAAAACAAGAAGAAAAGTATGATATAGGTAATTTTAATGTAGAAGTTCTTGCAATTACAAAAACAAACTTTACTAAAAATGAAAAACTATATTTACTATCTTTATATATTAATAAATTAGTTGAATATGACTTTGAAAGCTTAGGTTTAACTAGCATAGATATTATTAAAAAACGTACTGGCTATCATAAAATAAAAACAAACACAATTTATGATATTAAAGAGGCGAATAGACCTGATGCTTGTTATAACTTAAAGCTAGGTTTTTCTCTAATAAAAACATGTATTAAAGAAAATCAAAGTACTAAAAAAAGTTTACAGTTCAATGATAGAAGAATAAAATAGGAATACTGTTCATAAGCATTCCTATTTTTTAGTATAAATTAATCTTTTTGATATCTCGGTTTCTTGATTTCCTTCTGTAAAAGTAATTGTATCCATCTGCATTGGACATAAATGATTAAATGGATGGATAATTGTAGGTGTACAGTCTTGAATTTTTACAATACCACCGCTTATTAATAAGTTAGTCCCAGTATCAAGAGTTCTAAAACCTCTAACATCAGCAGGTAATATTTCTTTTTTAGGACTTATGATACCTCTTCTAAAGTTACCAAAACCAAAAGGAATACATCCATCGTGATCGTGGCCACCTATTAATAAATCATAATCTTTTAATAATTTAATATTTTTATCTAACTTTGCATATTCTGGAGAATGAATTAGACCAATGTTCAAAACATCGTTAGGTAAGTCCTGATACAATTCATTATGCTTTTTAAAGTCTTCATAAAAAGCTTCTAAATTTTCATGATGATGATCTTTAACATTAGAATAATAATCAAAAGTATGCATATATCCCATAAAGAATACCTTCTCATCTTTATAATAACTATTATTTAGCAAGTGAATGTTATCTATGTTTGCAATTTCATCCCAAAACTCCTCATTATAAGAATAATGTTTAGCGCCACATTTTTCTTCTATATAATCATGATTACCTAACACAACCATAGTAGGTGCAATTTCAGCAGATGTTTTTAAAAGATCAAGTAATTCTTCTCTTTTTTCTTTTTTTCTAAGTTCCCTAGGCATATCAACTAAATCGCCTAAAAAAGTTATATAATCTGCCTTTTCTTTATCTAATTGAAATTTTATAGGATCAAGTTTTCTATTATCAACTAACCTACTTATATGTAAATCACCTAAAGCTACTAATTTAAAATTGTCTTTAACTTTGTCATTATATATTTTTAAATCTCTAATTTGTAAATAATGATCTGGTATCAGTCTCATTAAAAATTCTCCCCCCCTTTTAAATAAAATTTAAACATATTATATTATGTTTTTACAAAAGTGTCAAATTTGCTTGACTAACAATCTACTTTGTGGTAATGTATGCTTAAGCACTGAGAAGTGTTTTTCTTTTAGAAAAAATATAAAGGAAGAGAGTATATGGCAAAGAAAAAAGAAGAAACTAAAGAAATTAAAAAAGAATCTTTAAAAGAAGTATCTAAAAAAGGAAAGAAAAAATCTTCTTCTAAAGAGAAAGTAAATATATTTACAAAAATAGCAACTTTTATTAATGGTGTTAAAACAGAATTTAAAAGAGTTAAATGGCCTAGTAAAAAGGATATGATTAAATACTCTATTGCAACAATAATTTTTGTTATCTGCTGCTCACTATTTTTCTACTTAATAGATATTATATTAGCAGCACTACATTCATTAGGTAAATAGAAAGGAAAATAATTATGGAAAAACAATGGTATGTCGTTAATACTTATTCAGGACATGAGAAAAAAGTTCAAGAAAAACTTTTAATGCGTGCTGAATCTATGAATATGCAAGATTATATTTTTAGAGTAATAGTACCAGAACAAGAAGAAACAGAATTAAAAGATGGTGTAAAAAAAACTAAAGTAAAAAAATTATTTCCTGGTTACATCTTAGTTGAAATGATTATGACTGATGAAGCTTGGTATATTGTTCGTAATACCCCAGGAGTTACAGGTTTCATTGGTTCAAGTGGTAAGGGAGCAAAACCAACACCATTACAACCTAGTGAAGTAGATCATATTTTAAAAAATATGGGAATTAGTCGTATCGATATTGATAAAGAATTACAGTCCGGTACAAAAGTTAAAATCATTGATGGTCCATTTACTGGTATGTTCGGAACAATTGAAGAAGTTGATAGTGCAAATGAAAAGATTGTTCTTAATGTTGATTTGTTTGGACAAGAAACTCAAGTTGAAGTTGAACTAACTCAAATTGAAAAAGCATAAAAGTCTTGTCAAATAAAAAAAACTATGTTATTATTTAGAAGCTATATTAATTTTTATATATTAATATTAGTGGGAAGCAAAAAAGTGAAATAAAATGCTATTAGAACCACTCGCGAAAACGAGTAAGAAAGGATGTGTTTTTCGTGGCAAAGAAAAAAGAAGTTGTAAAAAAAATAAAATTACAAATCCCTGCTGGAAAAGCTACACCAGCTCCACCAGTAGGTACTGTTTTAGGACCTGCAGGAATTAATTTGCAGGAGTTCTGTACAAAATATAATGATGCAACTAAAGATAAAATGGGAGATGTTTTACCAGTCGAAATTTCTATTTATGATGATAGAAGCTTTGACTTCATAATTAAAACACCACCTGTTCCATTCTTAATTAAGAAGTTTGCTAAAATTAATAAAGGTTCAACTAAAGGAGCAAATGAAACAGTTGCAACCTTAACAGATGCCCAGGTAACAGAAATAGCTGAGATTAAATTACCAGATTTAAATTGCTATGATTTAGAAGCAGCTAAGAAAACTGTTATTGGAACAGCTAAAAACATGGGTGTTTCTGTAGAAGAAAAAAATTAGAACTAAACATGTAGGTTATACCTATGTGGGAGGATGTAACACTAATTGCTTACCCGAATAACCACATAAGGAGGAAAAATAATGAAAAAGAGAAGTAGAAAATATAATGATGTTGCAGCTAAAATAGAAAAAAACAAGTTATATACTAAAGAAGAAGCTATTAAATTAGTAAAAGAAACAAGTGTAACTAAATTTGATTCTTCTGTTGAAGTAGCAATAAATTTAAATCTTGATACTAAGAAAGCTGATCAACAACTAAGAGGTGCTATTGTTCTACCTAAAGGAACAGGTAAGATAAATCGTGTCTTAGTTATTGCTAAAGGAGATAATGCTAAAAAAGCTGAGGCTGCAGGAGCAGATTATGTTGGTGATCAAGATTACTTGGATAAAATTGCTAATGAAAACTGGTTTGAATTTGATACTATGATTGCAACTCCAGATATGATGCCTTTACTTGGAAAATTAGGTCGTATTTTAGGGCCAAAAGGTTTAATGCCTAATCCAAAAACAGGAACTGTAACAACAGATGTTACAAAAGCTGTATCTGATGCTAAAGCAGGACGTGTTGAGTATCGTACTGATAGTTTTGGGAATGTACATACTATTATTGGAAAAGTATCATTTAATGAAGAAGACCTTTTAGATAACTTAAATGCCGTAGTATCACAAATAATGAAGGTTAAACCTGCTACAGTAAAAGGAGATTATATTAAAAATATATCTATTTCATCTACTATGGGTCCTGGAATTAAAATTCAAATTAATTCTTTTGACAAATAGTGATTTATAGAATATAATAGTGTTGCAAATTAGTTAATTGGTGCCAAAGACAGTAGGTACAAAATAAATCCTACCGAGGACTATCTTATAAATTAAGGTTCTTGGGGGTACTCTAAGAACTTTTTTGCACTGACTAGGAAATAGGAGGGAAGAAAATGGCTAATCAAAGAATCTTAGCAAAAAAACAAGAAGTAGTTGATGAAATTAAAGATAAAGTAAATAATAGTTCAAGTTTTGTTCTATTTGATTATCGTGGTCTAACTGATGCTGAGATTAAAGAGTTAAGGCGTGCTTTAAGAGATGCAGGAGCCAACTATAAAATATATAAAAACACTTTAATGGCTAGAGCGTTTAGCGATTTAAATATTGATTTAACATCTTCATTAGAAGGTCCAAGTGCTCTTGCTTATAGTACTGATCAAATAGCTCCAATCAAAGTATTGTCAGACTTTGCTAAAGAACACGAATCTTTAATTCTAAAAATTGGTTATGTTGATGGTGAAGTTGCAGATAATAACAAACTTGCAGAATACGCTAAAATCCCATCAAGAGATGGCTTGCTTACAATGCTTGCTGGTGGTATGATAGGACTTGTTCGCGACCTATCAATTTGCTTAAATCTATATAGTGAACAAAAAGAAGAAAAATAAAAATAGGAGGAATATAAAATGGCTAAATTAACAAAAGAAGAATTTATTAACTCATTAAAAGAAATGAATCTTTTAGAAATTAAGGAATTAGTAGATGCAATGAAGGAAGAGTTTGGTGTTGACCCATCAGCAGTTGCAGTTGCTGCTCCAGGAGCTGCAGGAGCTGCTGAAGATGCTGCTCCATCTACAGTTACTGTATCTATTAAAGAAGCAGGAGCTGCTAAAGTTGCAGTTATTAAAGTAGTTCGTGAAATTACAGGATTAGGACTAAAAGAATCTAAAGATATCGTAGATAATCCTGGTACTCCAATAAAAGAAAACATTTCTACTGATGAAGCTAATGAAATTAAAACAAAACTAGAAGAAGCTGGTGCAACTGTTGAAGTTAAATAATTAGCTTCTTTTTTCTGTAAAGAAAGTGTATTTAGAATACAAAAAAGATAGGTCAATTTAAGTTAGGAAATCCGGAAATGATATCCGAATTTATTAATTGATAAGCAACAAAGGTGAACTTTGTTG
>CALVTA010000055.1 GCA_944359735.1 uncultured Bacilli bacterium
TTCTTGTGGCGTTAATGTTATTTTATTCTGATACATCTAAATCACCAATCCCTTTACACTCTTATTTTAGAAAATATCTTACCTTTTGTCAATCTTTTCTAAAATAACTTCCACTTCTCTTAAGCGCCATGCTTCTTTGACACTACTTCTAAGCTTAGATAAAAGTAAAGTTACATCATTATTATTCATAAATATCCATCTTCCTTTCATCAATTTTTAAAATGACTGTTGACTAGCCAATTTATATTAAATTTTTAATATAAAATCCTAAAACAACAATAATATAAACTAATAAAAATAACAATAAATTCGACAAAAAAGGTATTACTTTGACATTTTATCAAAAAGTAGTATAATAATAGCAAAATTTAATGAGATGAGGTATATATTATGAATTTAATAGACAAATTAAAATTTTTTTTACAAAATGAAGAATTTTCTTCCTTACTTGAAAATAAAAGTTATAGAATAGAAACTAAAAATGACTTGTTCTATCTATTTCATTTAAATAATCAAGAAAAAATGGTTATATTAAAAGATCCTAATAATAATAACCGTATTCGTTTTAAAGGAACCAACTTAGCTTTTAGTGTAAGTTGTAACGAAGATGGAACCTTTTATCTTGATCACCTATTAATAGGAGATGTAAAAAAAGAAGAATTTGATTTTATAATGAGACATGAAATAATTAATCAAAAAGACAAAATAACTATAAAATTAATAAACAATGAAAATATAAAATATATATATGAAATAGATAATGATAACATCAAAATAGATACAATTAGTCAAAAACAAATTATAAAACAAAACGAAAATAAAGACATTGAATTAAAAAATCAAATAGATATTCAAACTTATTCTACAGAATTTAATTTTAGAAGAAACGAAAATGGTAATACTGAATTTATAGAAGAAACAAAAGATAAAGCTAAAGAAGCCTTCAAAGCATTTTTAACTCTAGAAAAAACTTATCCAACAATAACTTCATATATTAACAAAAGAATTCCTTTTTTAACTGATTGCATAAGAGAAGCAAGTGAAATAAAAGACCAAAAAAAATATGTATACAAAAAACAAGTTAACTCTCGACAGAAAAGATAGTAAATACAATATTTAATATAGATATTTAAAAATATTTATAGTATAATTATATACAGGTGATAAAGATGAATTACCCTACGGGGATAAAAAAAAGTCATAAGCAAATAATTAACTATTCTCATCGTGGTATGACATTAGAAGATGATATTAATCATACTAATAGTTATTATAGAGATAAAGACATTGCATATATATATAAAAAGCCAACTCCTATAAAGGTTACTAAAGTTGATTTTAGAAAAGATAGAACTTCTACTATCAAAGAAGCCTTCTATATGGAACCATCAACAACCGATTATAATGGTATTTATAAAGGCTACTATATTGACTTTGAAGCTAAAGAAACAAAAAATAAAACTTCATTTCCCCTAGCAAATATTCATGCCCACCAATTAAAACACTTAGAAAATATCACAAACCACGGGGGAATCGGCTTTATAATTGTACGTTTCTGCGTACTTAATAAAACTTATTTATTAAAAGCAGAGGACCTTTTTTCTTTTACTAAAAACATATTTAGAAAATCAATACCGTTAACCTACTTTGAAGAAAAAGGAAAATTATTAAAAGAAAGTTATAATCCTAGGCTTGACTACTTAAAAGTAGTAAATGAATTTTTGGAGGTAAAAAATAATGGCAAAGAAAAAAACAAAAAGAAAAATTAAGCAAAATAAGCTCTTCATAATATTTTTAATTATGTTTATAGTCCTAATGATTGCTAGTTACTTTATTTTAGGACTACTAGTAACAGCATTTATGGGAATAGGAATATTAATTATAATAGGAATTGCAAAATTAGTTGATAGTGTAAAAAATAAACCTAAACAAAAAAAAATAGTTAATACTATTTTAATAATTATTCTCTCACTTGGCATTCTAATAATGCTAGCAGGCATCGTTTTTATGATTTATATTGCGATGTCATCAGATTCCAAATTTGATCCTAAAAAACTTGATAGTAGTGAACCAACCGTTCTCTATGATAAAGACGGAGTAGAATTTGCAAAACTAGGTAGTGAAATGCGTGATAAAGTAACTTATGATGAACTACCAGAAGTACTAGTTGATGCAATTGTTGCTACTGAAGATTCAAGGTTTTTCCAACATAATGGTTTTGATGCTCCTAGATTTTTAAAGGCATCACTTGGTCAAATAGTAGGTAACTCTGATGCTGGTGGTGCTTCTACTTTATCAATGCAAGTTGTTAAAAACAGTTTAACTTCAAGCATCGCTACAGGATTAGATGGAGTTATCAGAAAATTTCAAGATATTTATTTATCAATATTCAAATTAGAAAAAAATTATACTAAAGAACAAATAATCGAATTCTATGTCAACAACCACAACTTAGGTGGTAATGTCTATGGTGTATCACAAGCTGCTAGAGTATATTTTAACAAAGATATTCAAGACTTAAATCTAGCAGAAGCAAGTATAATTGCCGGTATGTTCCAGGCTCCAAATGCTTATCGACCAACTAACGAAGATAATATTGAAGCAGTTACTAAAAGACGTGATACTGTTTTATACTTAATGGAACGCCATGGTTATATTACTGAAGAAGAAAGAGATCTAGCAAGTTCTATTAGCATTGAAAGTCTTGTTAACTATAACGCTTCTGCTGATACAAGTGGTAACAGTGAATACCAAGGTTATATTGATACTGTCGTTGCTGAAGTAGAAGAAAAATTAGGAGAAAAATATAATCCATATACTGTATCTATGAAGATATATACTAATTTAGATCGTGATAAACAAGATGGAATAAATAGAGTTATGAATGGTGAAAGTTACACTTGGATAAACGATGTTATTCAAAGTGGTGTTTCTGTACTAGATAGTGAAACAGGAAAAATTCTTGCTATTGGAGCAGGTAGAAATAAAACTGGAGTAAACCAATTCAATTATGCTACTGATATGGTAAGACAACCAGGATCGACTGCTAAACCTTTATTTGACTATGGACCATTAATTGAATATAACAATGCCTCAACTTTTGGATACAATGATGGTAATAATAATTATAGAATGTTTGTTGATGAACCATATTCATATACTAATGGTAAATCTATAAATAACTGGGATGGTAAATTTATGGGAAATATGACTACAAGACGTGCCTTATCACTATCAAGAAACATTCCTGCCTTAAAAGCTTTCCAACAAGTAGATAATAAAAATATAATTGAATTTGTTCAAAAATTAGGAATTGAACCAGAGATAGAAAATGGTAAAATTCATGAAGCACACTCCTTAGGAGCATTTGATGGTGTAAATCCTCTTCAAATGGCTGCTGCCTACTCTGCTTTCTCTAATGGTGGTTATTATAATGAACCATATTCTGTTAGCAAAGTTATTTTAACTGCTACTGGTGAAGAATATGAACATAAAAGTGAAAAAACTAAAGCAATGGAAGATTCTACAGCTTACATGATTACAAGCATGCTAGACGATACTAGTATTACCGGTGGTGGAGCAATGGATAGAGTTGCTATGAAAACTGGTACTACTAACTTCGATGAAAATTACCGCAAACAATTAGGAATGGCAGACGATGCTATTAGAGATTCTTGGGTTATAGGTTATACTACTAAAACTGTTATTGCTATGTGGTATGGATATAAAGATACAAATGCTGATTCAGTTTCACAAGGATATTACTGCCATAACTTATCAGGAACAGTACAACGTGATAGATTATTCACAGCCCTAGCTAATGAAGTATTTGAAGAAAATAAAGAAGAATTTAAAATGCCAGATAGTGTCGTAAGAGTTCCACTTGTATCAGGTAGTTCAACTGCAAAAGTAGCAGGTACAGGATACACTGGTAGTATTATCTATGAATACTTCAAAAAAGATCATGAACCAAGTGGTAAACAAGAAACTAGTAACTTAGCAACACCTACAGGATTAACCGCTACATATTCTAATGGTTCTGTAAAATTAAGTTGGAATGCCGTAAATCCTGGTAGTACAGATTCTTCATATGGTGATTTTGGATATAATGTTTACTTTAATAATACTCTGTTAGGATTTACAACTAACACAAGTTATACAATTAACAATCCAAGTAATCCATATGGTACTTATAAAGTCATTGCTACCTTTAAAAAATATGATGGACTTAATAGCCAAGCAGCTACTTATGAACTAAAAAAACAAAGTGCTAATTTAAGAATTAGTGCCCAATCAATAAATGTAACTGAATTTAATATAAATGACATAACCAATTATATAACTGTTTACAATGGTTCAACCAATGTCACTAATCAAACAAGTAATTGGACTTTGATAAGTTCATCACCAAGTATAGGAAGTTCAACAACTATATCAACAGCTGGTACATACACACTAAAATATCGATTCACTTATGATGGTGAAACTAAAGAAACTGGAAACATAACAGTTACGGTTACAGGTTCCACTCCACCAGATAGTGGAGAAGAAATACCAACTGATCCAACTACCTAAAAAGAAGCTATCAATCTAGCTTCTTTTTATCATACTTACATATCTCTTTTAATCTACATCCATTACAATTAGGTTTAATTGCTTTACAATAATATCTTCCAAACAAAACTAATTGCAAATGTCTTTTACCCCAATCTTCACGTTTAAAAGCCCTCTTTAATTTTTCTTCTAATTTTCTAACATTATCATCTTCTTTGGCAAGTCCTAATCTTTTAGATACCCTTTCAACATGAGTATCAACAGCAATAGCAGGTATATTATAAAATTCACTTAAAAAAACATTAACTGTCTTTCTTCCTACTCCAGGCATTGACTCTAACTGTTTTCTTTTAATAGGAACATTACTGTTATAATATAAAACTAAAATTTTAGCTATTTCTTTAACATACAAAGCTTTTTTATGATAAGATCCTATAGGTCTCAGTATCTCTTCCAAATCACACAAATCAGCCATCATAAGTTTCTCTAAAGAATTATATTTTTCAAACAATATTGGAGTAACACTATTAACTCTTTTATCAGTAGATTGTGCACTTAAAACAATAGCAATCAATAATTCATAATCATTATTATAATTCAACTCACATTTAGGATCTTTAAATAAATGATCTAAATAATTCTCTATAATTTCTACTCTAGTCATCTTCATCATCAAACCAATCATAATCAAAAACCTCTACAGGCTCTTTTAACTGCTTACTTTTATTTGTTAAAAAATGTCTAACATCAGAAACTGTCTTAATTCCCTTTTTGTCCCATTCATAAAGAATTTTATCAATATATCTAATACTAGATACCCCATTCAAAGTTGCTTCTTTAACAGCTTCAACAATCACTCCACTATCAAAAGTATTAGCCCAGGCTTTAATAAATTCTAATTCACTAGGACTAAGAGTTCGCCCAAATTCTTTTTCTATCATTTCAAAAATATCACTATCAACAGGTTCTTCATTAAAAGAAACTATACTTTCACTAATAATAGTAGACATTCTTTCATAAAATAAACTTAAATCTACTTTTTCTTCTCTTATTCCCTTATCATTTTTAAAAGTATCTATCAAAAGCAATTTTTTATCAGTAAGTTTTGAAATAAGTTCTAAAACATCTTTCAATTGTAACCCAAATTCTAAAGCCATACTTTGGGGATCAAAAACAAAGGTACATCCCTTATCTTTTAAATACATTAAAAAGATAAATTCTTCTAAAGTAACATCAAATTTTTTATATTCTTTTAAAAATAACAAAGGTATAACAATATTCTTAGTTTTCAACAATTCAACCAGTTGTTTTTGTTTCATCAGCATCCTCCTCTAAAGACTCCAACTTAGTATACAACTTTTCTGAAAATAAAAGCAAATCTTTTTTCTTATTAGGAATTTCTAAATTTAAAATAGATTTTTCTATTTCATACCACAAATCTTTTAAAATAGGGCCTTCTTTAATTTTTAAATAACTTGTTAAATCATATGTATCAATCAAAATATCACTTCTCTTATGAATAGGCATTGTTTTATAAACATTCGTTATTAGTTTTTTATCCAACCCCATAATTTCAGTTGCTACTGTGCAAGCATATAAACCATAATAATAAATAGTACTTGGAAAAAGAGGATTATTTTTTATAGCACCTCTTATATCTTTCATTAATTTCAATTCATTTCTAGTAAAAGGATAAATAGAATCAACCTCTAAAACCGTCCATACTCCTATAACTTGACTACAAGATTTAACTTTATTAATTCTATCAAGATGCAAAACATCAACTAAATTTAACTCTTTTATTAGTTCTAAACCTTTAGTCATATTAAAACTACTAAATATTTTATCTAACTCTTCTTTTTTTCTATTTATAGATAAATTATTCAATAAGTATTTTGATTGTCTAATAGCTTCTTTCAAGTCCTTATCAAGCTCAAAATCCAAAGTTGTAGAAAATCTAATTGCTCTTAATATTCTAAGAGAATCAATATTAAAAGATTCTAAAGGATCAACAACAGTCCTAATTATTTTTTTATTAATATCATCCCTAGAAGATAACAAATCAATAATATCACCATTTTTGTTCATACAAACAGTATTAATAGTAAAATCTCTTCTCTTTAAATCAGTTTTTAAGTCATTAACATAATTAATCATATCAGGATGTCTATTATCTAAATAATTATCCTCACTACGATAAGTAGTAATTTCAAATCTAATACCATCTAAATACACGGTAACAACACCATATATAGCATTATCAATATTTGCATTAGGGAATATTTTGATTAATTCTTTAGGTTTAGCATTAGTAGTAATATCAACATCATTAGATTTAAGTCCCATTAAATAATCACGAACAAAACCTCCTACAATATAAGCCTCATAAGAATTATCTTCAATCATATTTAAGATTTTTAAAGCAGTATTTAGCATTTTATCACCATCATTATTGTACCATATTTAAACAACTTTTTTAACTAATCAATACAACTATATATTTCAATTATTCTCTAATCTACAAAAAAGACCTATTAACAATAATTATTTGTCAACAGTCTAAACTACTATTATAATATTATTAATCCAATTAATTTATTCTTATTAAACTTTCATTTAACTAACGCTCACCACTAGATGAAATGATAGACCGCTACCTGCAGTACCTAACTCATAAGCGTTAGCAAAGTAGAACATACCAGAATTGTAGAGACCACCGCCGCGCACCAACCATGGGTACCCCTCACTTACCATATTCTGATAGTCATTATACCATCCTGCTGTTTCTGATAATCCATGTGATATACATTCATTTCCATTACAAGATGTTAATAGATCATGACTAGTATATTTATTATAGTATTTTGTTTCTGGCATATTCACAAAACCACTATCTCCTATTACATCATTATAGTTACCCATTACATATTCCCAAGCTCCTCCACTCATATCATATATTCCATATATTGTTCCTGTTGTACTGGCTCCTGTACCATCTATTTCTTCTTCATATGTATATTGACATCCATAATCTGTATTCCCATTTGATGGACTACCATAACTGCATCCTGTTATAAATGTATTCGACTTATTTTGATATATCTCTTTATTCGCTCCTTTAAAATTCTCATTCCCCAACTTTCCATATTTTGATTGACTAAGATAACTAACTATCGCCCACTCATCATTCTTCATCACATGAGTATCTATATTACTACTAAAACCATATCTATTCCCTTCATCATTCATCTT